>NZ_JAYLLN010000023.1:0-63108 GCF_037126265.1 Sphingobacterium tenebrionis | reverse complement strand
TTCCGGACCATCACCTTTTTCGCCCGTAGTAACGACCGCTGCTGTGATGATGCGTTCCTCGGTCATCGCCAAATGTGTTTTATAACCAAAGAAACTGCTGTCTACAGATTTATATCCAAGCCTGGCTTCATCGTCCTTAGAGAGCAGATAGTATTCCTTTGTGTCCTCGATGGTTTCCTTCAACAGGTTCAGCTTTTCCTTTACAGCCGGTATTTCACTGATGGATTGATCCTGATCCAGCACTCTCTGTAATTCCCTGCAGTAGGTAAGTTCTTGGTCCAGGTCGTTGGACTCGTTCTTTTGTGGCAGACGCCCTTTGTAGTCCTCATCTATCTGATATATCGCTTTCCTTAACAGCTTGGAACGCTCCTTGAGGACTTCCAATGCTGAATAGGGGTTAGATCTGGAATGGGTATGGGTCGCGTCTACGATGATGGACCTTGATTTTATAATACCCTTTTCGAGAGCGATCGTTACGGTCTTGTTGATTAACAGGTTCAATAGATCCATGTCCTTTAATCGTAGTTTACGGAATTTAGTGAGCGAACTTGGATTGATCACATCCTCCTCAGGAGCCATTTCAAGAAAATATTTAAAGGACATATCATATCTGGAGCGATCAACGACATCGACATCTGAAACGGTATAGATAGTCTTTAACAGAAGGTATTTGAACATCTTGATTGGACTTTCAGCGTTGCGTCCATTGGTCCGGCAATACTTCTCCAAAAGTTCGTCATGTATAAAACTGAAATCGATAAGATCGTTGATTTTGCGAAGTAGATTGTCTTTTGGGACAATGATATCGTACAATCCTGAATAGGAACTGAACTGTATTTTTTGTTGGGTAGAGAGCATCCTGATGTCCGTTAAAGCCTACTTTAAGATACGAAAAAAGGAGCAGAAAACTGTTGTTTTCTACTCCTTTTTTTGCCCAATCTAAAAGAGGACTTTTTCAGTGCCCTACTTTCGTTAGAGCTTTATTTTTGTCGGGGTGGCAGGACGAATCTGCGCACACTCAAATATCTATATGTCAATATGTTGACTTTCTTTAAAAAGAACTACTCACCGTTTAACTCACATATAATTTGTGATTCGATGTTGCAAATTTAATCATTTAATTTGATTGAGCAATACAATTTGGTGATTTTTGATTTAAACCTCAAAATCACTAAAGCGATTTTTCTGGCTCATTTTTTCAAATAAAAAGATTAACAAGGTTCAAAGTTATATAATAAAGCAATCAGACTTAAAGTCTCTTTATATCCGTTAAATTTGCGTTTACTAAAGGGGCCTGTGCTTTATACAGAAGCCGGACTATTGTCGGCAATGGAAAACGCAGGCAAAGAAATCGAAAGCGAGGAAGAACGGAAAGTCCTGCAAAACATCGGTATAGGTACCCCAGCGACACGGGCGGCAATAATTGAAACGCTGTTTACCCGTAGCTATATCCAACGGGAAAGGAAATCCTTGATCCCGACCGAAAAAGGATTACTGGTATATAGATTAGTGAAAGACAAAAAAATTTCGGACGTAATGATGACTGCCGAATGGGAACTGGCTTTACAGAAAATCGAAATCAACGAAGTAGATGCAAGCGTATTTCTAAGCGAAATGGAAACCTATGCGAAATCCATTACCGAAGAACTGCTACAAACTTCCATCGCCAGTATAAACCTGCCGAAACTTACCTGTCCGAAATGCAAAAATCAGCAACTTATTATCCGTGATAAGATTGCCAAATGTCCTGACGAAAGCTGTAAATGGATACAGTTTAGAAATGTTTGCGGTGTGCAGATTGGCATAGCCGACATAACAAGCCTTGTCAATAATGGTAAAACTTCACTTATCAAAGGAATGAAAAGCAAAGCCGGAAAGAAATTCGATGCTTATATCGTATTGGATGATGAATGCAAAACAACCTTTGAGTTTGATAATAAAAAAGCTAAAAAAAAATGACCGATATTATCATATCCCAAAAAGAAATTGCTCCGCTTATCCACACCATTAGGGGTAAACAGGTCATTCTCGACAATGATTTAGCAATGCTCTATCAGGTAGAAACAAAAGGGTTAAACAGGGTTGTAAAGCGAAACAACAACCGCTTTCCCGAAACTTTTTGCTTTCAACTTACCGAACACGAAGCAAAATCTTTGAAGTGCCAATTTGGTACTTCAAACGTTGGACGGGGCGGTCGTCGTACGCTACCCTTTGCATTTTGTGAGCAAGGAGTGGCAATGATGTCCGCATTGTTGCGGAGTGAAGTAGCTGTACAGGTAAGCATTGAGATAATGAATGCGTTTGTAGAAATGCGGAAAATGCTTATCAGCAACGCTTCGCTGTTTCATCGTCTGGACAATATAGAACTGAAACAATTACAAGCCGACCAAAAATTTGAGGAAATCTTTAAGGCTTTGGAAAGCGACAAGCTCCACAGCGAAAAAGGTATTTTCTACAACGGACAGGTTTTTGATGCCTATACATTTGTTTCCGATATTGTCCGAAGTGCAGAAAGTTCCATCATCCTGCTTGATAATTACGTGGACGATACGGTATTGACCTTATTGGGCAAACGCAATGACAATGTAACCGCAACTATTTACACCAAAAGCATCAGCAATCAGCTACGGTTGGACTTGCAACGTTACAACAGCCAATATCCCCCGATTGAGATTAAGACGTTCTCCGATGTGCACGACCGCTTTTTAATCATCGACCAAACAGAACTGTACCATATCGGAGCATCGCTCAAAGATTTGGGTAAAAAGTGGTTTGCTTTTTCGAAAATGGATATAGAAGTCGGCAGAATGCTTCAACTCTTGAATAAATAAGGTTAATTATCCTACTGTAATACCATCATAAAAATATTCAATAATATATTTTTCAAAAGAATCTATAAAATCAAAAGATTTGATATTTTCCTTTCCAATTTCGTGAAATTTATCAATTACATTATGTATATTCAGATGGTCATCCATAAAGTTAATTATTTGATTCTGATAAAGTTTTCTTGAAATCATTCTTGGAAGTCCATATTCTTCAAGTTGATAAACAACAGATGGTAAAAAGGCGTGAGATACTTTGGATACAAAGGGGGAAACGTCAGTTCCATTATCAAGAATCTCTCTTTGCAAGATATTAATATCACTAATTAGTGATGATAAGTTGAACGCAGCTATTCTTTCAAGTTTAAAAAATTGTTCAATATCTATATCAAATTCATCTAATTCGTCCAACAATTCAGGAATTGTACTTCCCCAATTTTCGACTAATACCTTTACGAACTCTACAAATTTTTTATGTTGAAGACCATAAGCTCCGTCACCCCATTCACCTGGTTGTAAGCTGATGATTTTCCATAGTAGTCTATCCCAAGATTCAGGGTCATCCGAGTTTAGGTATGAAAGTCCATTCCAATCTTCAGGATTTGCTTTCATTTGTCTTGCTGTTTCTTTTATGAAATCAGAGTTATTTGATTGGAAAATATTTTCTTTCAATAGTCTATCATAAGTTTCCTTTCCTAAAATTTCATACATTTCACCTTTGAATGTTATTATTTTTGAAATCTGTTCATTATTTAAACTTGAACTATAAATATCTTCATCCAAATCACCTAAAATAGTATCTGGAA
Organism: Sphingobacterium tenebrionis; assembly: GCF_037126265.1. Classification (NCBI taxonomy): domain Bacteria; kingdom Pseudomonadati; phylum Bacteroidota; class Sphingobacteriia; order Sphingobacteriales; family Sphingobacteriaceae; genus Sphingobacterium; species Sphingobacterium tenebrionis. Next base: position 59,477 of record NZ_JAYLLN010000023.1, on the reverse strand, counting down.
ATGGAATATCGAGTTGAGTTGCATTATCTTGAGGAGGAGCTTCGAGCAAATATATTTTCCCTATAAAATATTTAAACATTCTTCCACTTCTGCCGATAATATTTTTATAGGTAAAACTATCTAAAATACTATTGCTTCCACTTTTACGATTTCTCCAAATAACAACATTTTCAGCAGATGTATTAACTCCCTCAATTATTGAAGAGGTTGAAATAATATTATTTAGCCCATCTTGTTCTTCAAATAACTTGACTTGTATTTGACTAATTGAACGATGTAGCTGTCCGTTATGAATTCCAACACCTCTTTTTACAAGATTGGTTAATTTCCAGTTTGCTCCATAGTTAGTGGTAAGCCAATTAGCAAAATCAATTAATAATGGTTTTTCAGAAATAGGAAGCCGTTCATTTAAAAGATTTGAAACTTTATCAATTTGAGGATATGAAGCTGCATATATCAGAGATTTTGTTTTTGTTTCTTCGAGAATGTTTAGTAGAATTTCTCCTTTTTGGAGTTCTTTTTCAATTTTGTCCCCTGCAATTTCTTTGTACTTTTCAAATATATCCAGATAAACCGTGTTGAATCCTAATTTATCTTCGAACTCCATATCTTGCGTAAATACATTGTCTCCTATTGAAGTAATATTCGGAGCAAGAAAATACTTTTGCTTTGATTTATGTCCAAGTTTGATGATTGCTTTTAACAACGAAGGAGACCTTGATTTGTCGTAATCGGAACTTGCCTTATAAAATTCATCTATTATTAAAATATCAATACTGTCAATCTTATTGATATAATTCATTGCTCTTTCTTGAGGAAATATAAAAATGTTTCTTTCCGCCAATTCTACCTCAGTCGTTGTAATTATCTTGTATTTATGGGCAAATTTCTTGTATAAACGCCTACGGGTTTCATCTGTCAGTGCTATAGTTGGTACAATAATCACTACATTATCAGGGTCTTTAATGGAAATAAAAGCATCAATTACAAAACTTTTCCCAAAACTGGTAGGTGCACTTACCGCAATATTCTCTCCATTAACTAATCTTTTTAATAATGAAGATTGCTCTCTGTGTAGCGTTGACTGTTTTCCTCCTGTATCAACTTTAAAGATTTCATAAACAAATCTGTCTTCCCAATTAGCCGTTTCTGCTTTTAAATATGGATATAATCCCGTATGACGAATCAAGTGATTTACCAATGGAGAATATTCAACATTGTTTCTTTCGTGATAATCAAGAAGTTTAATTAATTCATTCCTTGCCTGAACTTCTTGATTTGAGTTCAAGAGGTCGTTTATTATGTGGCAAGATTCAAATATTTCCATAGGTCAAGAGTTTTTATAAAAGTCTGCAATAGAAATAAATCTATCTACAATTGTCTTTTTTAACGGTACAGGAAAAAGAACTAAATGAAATTTAATTTAAGAATAATGTGGTATAGCCCCCAGCTTATTTATTTGTTTAGAAAAAAATGCTTCAGCCCTGTTTTTGTGATAATTTATCATTTCAATTTTATAGTCATCAGAAAGAGATGTTTGCTTTTGTGTTATTTCACATTCGTGTAAAAGCAATATTGGAATATGTAACTTTGGCTTTATAAGGTCGATAGATTCTCTTGGAGAAAGAGAGGTTTTTATTTCATTTCTTAATTTTTCGTCACCAATTAATGAATCAATATCAGATACATTTGTGATAATACTATTTTCCTTTTTTAATTTATCCGTTAATAGTGAGTTTTCTACAGATGTGATTATTTCAGCGAGTCTGGCATCTTCTATGCTATTATAAAATTTAGCTTCACCAAACCATATAGAAAAATCATTACCATTTTCAATAATTATATGCACACTGTCAGCACCTTTAGCGTTGTCTTGGGCATTCTGTTTATAAAATATTTTAGGAACGACTGGCAATGCCTTGAAATGATGTTTCATTATAGCATAAAGAATAATTTCTGCAATCTCACTTCCTTTACTAATATCGCCTGATTTATCGGAAAGTCTCAAGTTTTTTGCAGCATAAGTCAATAAAGAATGGTGATTATTAACCAGACTTTCTCTCTCTTTATGAGATAAAGAAGTTTCGGCTATATTATCCCATATAAAATTCTGAAAATGATTGTATCTCCATTCTTTATCCTCAAAGTTATTTATCATACTAATCACACTCTTGTTCTCTACAGGAGTTAAACTCTTGTCGAAACAAAAGTCTGTAAAAGGGTTGTTTATTAATATTTCAAAATTCATCTTATCTGCCTATAGGTTAGGAATAATTATTACCCATTTCTATAGGTAAATTATGGTTACAAAAGTAAACAATAAATCCTTTACTATTAATTTAATACGCCAAATCCTGCCTCTCAACGCCAAACCGTGCCACATCTTCAAAGGAACTTATCTACCGCTATAATTTTAGGCTTTCAGTAAAATTCTAAACAAAATCATAGTATGAGTACACAGCAAAAAGATCTATCGTATTTCAGATTACGATTGCAGGAACACCTTAACGGTAGCTTTCCTGAAAAAGCTCACGACCAAAAATTTATCGACCAGCGTTCTTCGTGGGCTGCCAATGCTTACGAGGGTGCATTCCGTTCGGGAAACCCGATTGAGCAATGCAACGAGATAGCCAACTACATACTTTTTGAGGGCTTGCATTTCTCCAAGTTTGATACAGTTTTCCAAGTAGTATGCAATGAGTTTGATACCCTGATGGCAGACGAGGAACTACGACCGTTCGCCCTTAAAATGCTCCCTGTCTGTGAGCCTGTTTTTTCAAGATATACACTAACCGATGATTTCGCATATGGTTATGAGTTTGACCTGCTCTACACCGAACTAACCGGAGCAATCGCAATAAGGATAGAGGAAAATGGGCTTCAGTAAACGCCAACACCTCCAACAGAATATTGATGCCCTGCGGATTGCTTTTACATTGGAAAAGGAGAAACGACAAGCCACCGTAGGCGAAAGACTGTCATTGATGCGTTACAGCGGATTTGGCGGTCTTAAATTCGTTCTGAACCCCGTAGAAAACGAAACAGACATCAACCATTGGCGAAAAACCGAACACGATTTATTCCCCATTACGCAGGAACTCCACCGACTGCTCAAAGAAAACTCCGAAGACGATAAGCAATACCGCCGATACGTGGACAGTATGAAAAGCTCCGTACTGACGGCTTTTTATACACCACCACAGGTTATTGATGCGATTTCTGAAACTTTGCGTGAAAGCGGTGTAAATATTCAGAAATTTTTAGAGCCGTCCGCAGGGATTGGGTCTTTTATCCAATCCTTTTCGGAAAACCAACAAACCAAAGTTACCGCCTACGAAAAGGACTTGCTGACAGGCAAAATCCTAAAACACCTTTATCCCGAAAGCACTATCCGTGTAAGCGGTTTTGAGGAAATTCCCGAAAAGGAACAAAACAGCTATGATGTAGTTGCCAGCAATATTCCGTTTGGCGATACTTCCGTATTCGATTTATCCTTTTCCCGAAGCAAGGACAGTGCAAAAGTACAGGCAGCACGAAGCATTCATAATTATTTCTTCTTGAAAGGAAACGATATGCTCCGTGAGGGCGGTTTACAGGCTTTCATTACTTCGCAAGGCGTTTTAAACAGTCCGAAGAATGAACCGATACGCAGGGTGTTGATGGAAAACAATAATCTGGTTTCGGTTGTCCGGTTGCCCAACAACCTGTTTACGGAATATGCAGGTACGGAGGTCGGAAGCGATTTGATCATCCTACAAAAGAATACGGCAAAACAAAATCTGACCGAAACGGAAGAACTGTTTTGCCAAAGTAAACAGACCAAATACGGTACGCCAAGCAATGCTTTCTTTCAGAATGGTACGAGGGTCATACATACCGACTGTAAAATTGATACCGACCCCTACGGACAACCTGCAATCATTTATACACATAAGGACGGAGCTGAGGGCATTGCCAAAGATTTGAAGCAAATGCTTTCCGAAGATTTTGGAAACCGTTTGGACTTGAGCTTATACATAGGCGAACGGAACGATGAGCCATTGGTACAAATTCCTGTTACGCCAACACCAACGGTTACACCTCCGGTCGTAGATGTAACCCCTGTAAGCATTCCCCAAAAGCCACAACCCGAAATCCGTCTGGAAAGCCTACAGGAACCGAAGCAGCTGAGCATTTTTGACCTGTTTGAAAATGCGAACGAGCCTGTAATGGTGGTTGCTCCACCCAAAAGAACTACGCAAGCCAAAAGACAAACCGCTAAAAAAAGACGAGGTACAATAGGTCTTCAAACCGACCTGTTCGGCGGTGCGATGCAACAGCCTTATATACCGCCAAAACCTAACGGAACTACAAACGGCACAACTCAAATAAACGGCAAAAAACAGGAAGCTGTCGGCGATCTGTTTTCGGGTTTGGGTCGGAATGGCCACGTGGATAAGCAAATCGTTACCAATATTGCCATCAACACCATTCCAGAGCCTGCTCCGTACAGTGGCGAACTGCAACCGTTCCACCGAAACGACTGCCTTATCGTGGATAACGGTTGGGTCGGTCATCTGCAAGATGTGGATACGCAGGACGGTAAGGCTGTGTTCCACCCTTTACAACTGCCTTCCTTACAGAAAGCACGAGCCGAAGCGTATATCGGGGTACGTGATGTTTACCAACAGCTTTACATCAAAGAAGCGGAACTACAAACCGAGCATAAGGAAGAAAGGGAAACCCTTAACCGCTTATATGATGCCTTTGTCAAAAAGTACGGAAACCTCAACAGTGCGGACAATATCAAGCTCATCAAAACAGACAGTGTAGGCAAAGAAATGCCCTATTTGGAGCGTGTTGTCGGTGGCGTCGTACACAAGGCAGATATATTCAGTCGTCCTGTAAGTTTTTCTACCGTAACCATAGCAACGGACAATCCCGATGAAGCGTTAGCGGCTTCGCTGAACCAATACGGTAGCGTGGATTTGGACTATATGTCCAAAACCAGTGGTATGCCTGCCGATACCCTGAAAGAAGCCCTCCGAGGTCGTATTTATTACAATCCACTCCAAAGGGAATACGAAATAGCCGAACGCTGGATTGCGGGCAACGTGGTGGAGAAAGCCCAAGAGGTCAGAACCTACATCGAAAACAATTCCGCTGATACAGAAGCCAAAGAAAGCCTTGCCGTTTTGGAAGAAGCCCGACCAAGACGTATCGAATTTGAGGAACTCGATTTTAATCTGGGTGAACGCTGGATACCCGCAGGTATTTATGCCCGGTTTGCATCGCACCTGTTCGATGCAGATGTAAAAATCCACTATTCGGACAGTGCCGATGATTTTTCCGTTACCTGCAAACAGAAAAACGTCCATATATGGGATAAATATGCGGTCAAAGGCCAAAGCCGGACGTATGACGGGATTGCCCTGCTCAAACACGCCCTTGTCAATACCACGCCTGATGTTTCCAAAACGGTACAGGTTGACGGAAAGGATGTCAAGGTACGGGATATGGAAGCCATACAGATGGCGAATAGCAAGATTGACGAAATTCGAACCTCCTTTACCGATTGGCTCCACGCCCAAAGCGATGAGTTCAAGACAAGGCTGACTGACCAATACAACGACACGTTCAACTGTTTTGTCCGACCGAACTACGACGGCTCCCATCAGGAGTTTCCGGGATTGGACCGAAAAGCATTGGGTATTGAAGAACTGTATTCAAGCCAAAAGGATGCCGTTTGGATGATAAAGCTGAACAACGGTGCTATCTGCGACCACGAAGTAGGTGCAGGAAAGACGTTGATAATGTGTACAGGGGCACAGGAAATGAAGCGTTTGGGACTGGTCCACAAACCGATGATTATCGGGCTGAAAGCGAATATACCTGAAATTGCCGAAGCCTACCGCACCGCCTATCCTCACGCCAAAATACTTTATCCGGGCATTGATGATTTTACCCCCCAAAAGCGGTTACGGATTTTCGGTGATATTAAAAACAACGATTGGGATTGCGTAATACTCACACATGATCAATTCGGAATGATACCCCAATCGCCCGAAATACAAAAGGAAATTCTCCAAATCGAACTGGACAGTGTAGAACAAAACCTTGACTTCCTACGGAGCCAAGGCAATGAAATAACCAGGGGGATGCTTGCCGGAGCGGAAAAACAAAAAGAAAACCTCGAAGTAAAGCTTAAAACCCTCGCGCACGATATTGAAAACCGCAAAGATGACATAGTGGATTTCAAGATGATGGGTATTGACCACTTGTTTGTGGACGAAAGCCACCAATTCAAAAATCTGATGTTCAACACACGGCATTCGAGAGTTGCGGGATTGGGCAATCAACAGGGAAGCCAAAAGGCAATGAACCTGCTTTTTGCTATCCACACCATTCAAGAACGAACCAATGCGGATATGGGTGCAACTTTTCTTTCGGGTACCACCATTAGCAATTCATTGACGGAACTGTACCTGTTGTTCAAATACCTGCGACCTCGAGCATTGGAAAAACAAGGAATTAATTCCTTTGATGCGAGGGCGGCAATCTACGCAAAGAAAACAACCGATTATGAGTTTTCGGTCGCCAATAATATCGTGGCAAAAGAGCGTTTCCGCTACTTTATCAAAGTGCCGGAACTCGCTCAATTCTACTCCGAAATCACGGATTACCGTACCGCCGAAATGATTGGAATAGACCGTCCCGAAAAGAACAAGATATTTTACAACATACCTCCAACTCCAGACCAGGAGAAGTTTATTGAAAAGCTGATGGAGTTTGCCAAATCAGGCAAAGGGGAATTACTTGGCAGAGAACCGCTATCTAAAAAAGAAGAAAAAGCAAAAATGCTTATCGCTACGGACTACGCTCGAAAGATGTCTTTGGATATGCGAATGGTAAGCCCCCATTACCAAGACCACGCCGATAACAAAGCTTCCCATTGTGCAGATAATATTGCTAAATATTACAATAAATTCAATGCACAGAAAGGCACGCAGTTCATCTTCTCGGATTTGGGAACATACAAGCCAAATCAGTGGAATATCTACTCCGAAATCAAACGTAAGCTCGTGGAAGACCACGACATACCTGCACACGAAATCCGCTTTATACAGGAAGCGAAGAATGACAAGCAACGAAAAGAGCTAATCAAAGGAATGAACGAGGGCAAAATCCGTGTCCTTTTCGGTTCTACGAGTATGCTGGGTACAGGTGTTAACGCACAGAAAAGAGCCGTTGCCGTACATCATTTAGATACGCCGTGGCGACCGTCCGACCTTGCGCAAAGGGACGGTAGGGCTATCCGCAAAGGCAATGAGATTGCCAAGCATTTTAACGACAACAAAGTGGATGTAATCATCTATGCCGTTGAAAAATCGCTGGATAGTTATAAGTTCAACCTGCTGCACAACAAACAGCTGTTTATTGACCAATTAAAATCCAACAATCTTGGTAAACGGACGATTGACGAAGGTAGTATGGATGAAAAGTCGGGTATGAATTTCTCGGAATATGTAGCTATCCTTATGGGCAATGCCGACCTTTTGGACAAAGCTAAAATAGAGAAACAGATTGCCGGATTGGAAAGTGAAAGGCAATCGTTCAACCGTTCAAAATCAAGTGCCAAGTACAAACTGAAAGATTATGAGGCAGAACTTGAAAAAGCCCAATCCCGCTATGACCGTATGAGCCTTGATTGGAATAATTTGCAGGGATGTATCCAAAAAAACACTGACGGTTCCGTTACCAACCTTATTAAATTAGACGGTTTATCGCCCAATGCGGATATAAAACAAATCGGTGCAAAGCTCAATCAGCTTGCCGACAAATCCCGAACGGGCGGGGATTATGAAGAAATCGGTAATCTGTACGGCTTTCAACTTTTGGTAAAAACGGAAATGTCGCAAAAAGAGGGGGTGGATATTCGTGTAAACCGTTTTTTTATTCAAGGTGAGGGTACTATCAAATATACATTCAACAATGGTGTAATGGCAAAAGATCCCGAAACAGCTTCACTAAATTTTATTAAAGCATTGGAAAAGCTGCCTACCTATATCAGAAAAGAACAGGAGAATATGGCAGATTTCCAAAAAAACATTCCAATACTTAAGGAAGTAATCAATGGTACGTGGACAAAAGAAAACCGACTTAGCGAACTCAAAACGGAGTTGGCGGCAATTGAGCGGAAAATACAGTTATCTATCACTCCGGAACCAATAGAAAAGTCTACAGAACAAGTCGAAAAGCAGCAAGAAAATCCAAAGGCTATGGAAAGCGTAGTACCGACAAAAAGTATTTATATGTCACGGGGAGTATTGTAAAAACAATTACCCATTCATACATTTTCCTAATCACAACATCTCAGGTTCGTTCAATTTATTTCTGGACTGTGATTCATTTCAAAATTGATGAATAAATAGTAGCATAAACCACTACATTACAGAAATAATCTTACACCCACATATCTTATCTGTAGCTCGTTTTGAATCCAAAAAATTAAACAAATTGAATTGTATGTTGTTCTGTCTATATGTTCTATCAAAAAAAGTCTTTAACATTTCATTATTAAAAGAGAAAAGGAAATTGATAATAATAATATACATCTATGAAATTAGCGATAAAAATAATGGCAATGGCAGGAATACTGTTATTTATCCAAGCGTGCGATAAGGACGATATCCACAAAATCAAAATCCAGAATCACGATGACAATGAAATGATGACTATCATGCACAACATGATGGATGAGATGATGGCCATGCAAATGCCCCCCGACCCTGATAATGCTTTTGCTCTGATGATGCGAATCCATCATCAGGGAGCGATCGACATGGCAAATAAGGAACTGCAATCCGGCGATGATGCGCAAATGAGGGAGATGGCCCAGAAAATAATTAAAGACCAGAAGGCTGAGATTCAAGAATTAACCACATTTCTCAATGGTCACGTACCGCATCTAAATGTTCCCGAATTTGTTACAGAGCAGATGAAAAATATGGAACGCTCAGGCAGAGTGACAGATCTCCAAATCATTAATGGAGACACGGATCACGATTTTGCCATGTTGATGATTCAGCATCATCAAAATGCAATTGAAAACGCAAGATTGGAACTTATTTACGGACACGAAAGTGCTATGCAGACAATGGCAAAAAATATTATTGAAAAACAGGATCAGGAAATCTCGGAGATTCAAACCTGGTTATTAGCTAATAAGAATAGATAAATAATTTCTCATTTTAAACAATAAATTTATGTCACATCAACAATTTCAAAAATGTATTGACGAATGCTACGCCTGTGCTGTAGCTTGTAACCATTGTGCAGCTTCTTGCTTGCAAGAGGACAATGTAAAAATGATGGCTCGATGTATCCAGCTTGATCTGGAATGTGCAGCCATATGTAGAGCCGCAGCCGAACTCATGAGTTTGGGAAGCCAATATAGCCGTCACCTTTGCAAGCTATGTGCGGAGATTTGTAGAGCGTGTGGAGATGAATGTGCTAAGCATGATATGCAACATTGCAAAGAGTGTGCGGATGCTTGCTACAAATGCGCAGAAGCTTGTGAGCAAATGGCAACGGCGGTATAATCTCATTATTGGTAGAAGTCTAAAAACCTCCAATGAATTCAAACTGGGTAAAGAATTTCAGGACCGTTTCCATTTGTAAACGATAGTTAGGGAAAGAGGAAAATGGACTGGCTCGGGAGTGTAAAACAAACTGTGTCACTGGCTGAATTACCGCCCCGCGGGGCGGTAATTCAGCCACTTTGCTTATTGCAAATCTAACACCATTCTTCCCGGAAACCAAATAGCCAATTTCTGTGCCGTTGTTCCCCAATTGGCCAGAGGCATCGTCCATTTCTTCTTAATGTTTTTATGTGCTAAATATATCAGTTTCAATAACGCCATATCTGAAGTGAAGGCACCTTTAGTTTTGGTGACCTTACGGACCTGGCGATGGAATCCCTCAATCGTATTGGTCGTGTAGATCAACTTTCGGATGGATTTATCGTATCGGAAATAAGTAGTCAGACGATCCCAGTTACGCCGCCAGGAGTCGATGACCACCGGATACTTTTCACCCCATTTATCCTGAAGTTCGTCCATCCGGAGCCCGGCAAGATCCAATGTGTCTGCCCTGTAGACAGGCTTTAGATCGTTCATAAACTCCTTTTGGTCCTTACTGGCCACATACTTTAAGCTGTTACGGATCTGGTGTACTACACAGGTCTGTACTTCGGTGTCGGGAAAAACACTCTGTATCGCTTCTGAAAATCCTTTTAGATTATCGATGCAGGCAATTAAGATATCCTCCACGCCCCGGTTCTGTAAATCCGTCAGTACGCTCAGCCAAAAGTTAGCACCCTCATTTTCCGAAACATACATCCCTAACAAATGCTTATGTCCGTTTCGGTCAATGCCAAGGATATTGTATACAGCACGCGAAACAAAGCGATGGTCTTCTTTTACCTTGTAGTGCATGGCATCCATCCAGACGATCGTATAAAGAGCATCCAGACTTCTTGATTGCCATTCCTTGACCTCGGGAATGATCTTATCGGTAATAGAAGAAAGTGTGCTGTGGCTGATGTCCGTATCGTACATCTCCTTGATGTGGTTCGAAATATCCCGCAAGCTCATACCAAGGCCATACATGCCTAAAATCTTCTTTTCCAGACTCTCGGCTAAAATCGTCTCACGTTTCTTGACGAGTTGGGGTTCGAAGTTAGATCGACGATCACGGGGGGGGTCGATCTCGATCGTGCCATCGGAGATGCGAATCTGCTTGCTGGACTTGCCGTTACGCCGATTGCCAATGGAACGCTGGGCTTCGTCCATATGGCTCTCCATCTCAGCTTCTAACGCTGCTTCTAAAAACTTCTTCATTAAAGGAGCAAAAGCTCCGTTCTTACCATAAAGTGATTCACCGCTGCGTAACTGCTCCAGGGCTTTATCCTTCATGGACTCAAAATCAAAATCGCTTTCTTTAATACTCATAATTACTATGTCAAAAATAATACTTCTGTTTATTATCCTTGACACAGTCTATTTTACAGTCTCACTGGCTCCTTCGCCGAATAATGATCGACAAAATCGTCTTTTGATTTTATATTTCGTCCTGTTCTTCCATTTTTTTAATCAAAGCATCACGTAAGCTGTCAAGGAATTTCGTTCGGTTCAGCTTTCTTGCTTTGAGTTCCAAAAATGTATGGTAAAAATCGCCCAAATCAACATTAAAACTGTTTTCAAAAAATCTGACTATGGTTATAATATCTGTATTCCCATTATTGAAGACGGCTTGAGAATGCAGTCCGTAAATCAATTCCGTTAAAGCCGCTTTGCTTCCCGTCCAACTTAATGTTGGTAGGTCTATTGATTTATCTTTATAGATTATGTTGTGAAGTTGGTCTTCGAGATAAACTTGAATCAGGTCATTGGCAATTATTTTTGCCGCCTTATAATCGTGGGATGTAGAAAACCGGTGGTCGGTTTCAAAATAAACCGTGTCCAAACTTAACTTTATATCGTGTTTGCCCCGAACAAATAACTTTTCATCTACAAATGAACTGCCTGTTCGGTAATATTTATAGAATTCAAGGTTACTCTCAAAATACCGTTTGAGTTTCCTTAGCTCACCATTAATGTATTTCCTAATAGCTTTTATATCATTAGGTTTTTTTGTCTCTATTTTATAGATAGCGTTATAGTAAATGAGTTTTGCAACAATGACTGGTTTTTGATATTTGAAAAAGTGGATCTCTTCATTTATACTTTCAAAGCCATTTTTTAGTGTATATTCCTTTATTTCGGAAAGTCTCGATAATATCAACTCGATAATAACTTCATACAAAGCTATGGAACCATCCAGTTCAAGAGACACCTCTTTTATTTCATCTTCTAGTTTCTTTATTATTTCCTCGTAATAATTGCTCATTAAGTAACATTTTTAATTCATCAAAAGAGGTCGGATTCTAAATCCGACCTCATAGAAAGTCAAACTTAATAGGACAAATTCAATCCGAACCCCCAGCCCATATCGCTGTCATAATGGGTAGTAGCGGCAATGTTTCTGGTCAAAATGTATTTTAGACCACCCATATACTCTTTGTCTGTATTTACCATAAATGCCCCTCTCAATCTTGCAGTCAAAGGGATATCCTCCCTTGCTAATTGGAGGCGGACAATACCGTCTGAATATACCTCAGCTTGAAAATCGACCAGCATAGGTAAAGTGTAAACGAAACCTGCACTTAGTTTGGCTCTTTTATTTTTCGTGTTTTTCTGTCCGAACATATTCTTTTCGATCTCATGGCTGCCAAATTCCCGATATCTCCAATCGAAGCCTACGAAAGGCATAAACCACTGCATTTTTCCGATATATCGACCGAAGTGCGTTTCAGTTTCATATCCATGGCGATTATTATAACCTAATCTCCATTCGGTACTAAGTTTCCAGCGTGTATTTTGAAGCATTGCCTGCCCGTCGTTACCATTTGTAGCAAAGTCGTTCTCAGCCATAAAATGCCATCCATTGCTCTCTTTTTGCAGTTTTTTATATGCTTTTTCTTTGTTAGGCAGATTTGGGTTTTGATAATCACCTACTGCAAAAACCCGGTTCATACCTGCCATCATATGATACATAATATGACAATGGAAGAACCAGTCACCCTCGGTATTGGCGGCAAATTCAATGATATTCGTCTCCATAGGCATGATGTCAATGACATTCTTTAGCGGGGACTGTATTCCATTACTATTTAGGACACGGAAATCAAATCCGTGGAGATGCATTGGATGCCGCATCATGGAATTGTTGAACAGTTTAATCCTGAGAATTTCTCCTTTCTTGACAGGAATCTTATCCACTTCGGAAAGAACCTTGTTGTCCATGCTCCAGACATACCTATTCATGTTCCCTGTGAGCGTAAAGGTCACTTCTTTTACCGGTTGATCTTTTAACAGTTCGGTATTGTATGGTGATTTAAGCATGTCGTAATTTAATGTAACGATGTCAGAACTTGACATATCATGAGCTGAGTGATCCATTGAGGAGTCCATTTCCATTTTATCCATCGCTTTATTACCATTTTTATCACCTGTGATCTCGGGATACATTACCGAATTCATGTCCATCTTTTGGAGACTCATTTTCATCCCCATGTCCTTCATGTCCCCGTTCATTTTCATCATGTCATTCATCATCTTCATGCCCTCAAAGTATTTAAGTTTCGGAAGTGGGGGATGTGGTACTTTCGTTCCTTCTCCGATATAAATCGATGCAGATTCGGTGCGATCTTCAGGGGTAACCAATAGCTCATAGGAATTATTTAGCTCAGGAATGGTAACTATAATATCGTAAGTTTCCGAAACACCCACGATTAGCCTATCCACTTCAACCGGTTCGACATCATTCCCGTCACTGGCAACGACGGTAATCTTTCCACCTGCGTAATTGATCCAAAAATAGGATGAAGCACCACCATTAGCGATCCTCAACCGAACTTTGTCTCCCGCCTTAAATTGTGAGAGTTGCTGCCCATCTGCGCCGTTGATCAAAAATTTATCATAATAAACATCACTGACATCCATCGCAAGCATACGTTTCCACTCGTTTGTAACTTTCGTTTTAAAATGTCCTTCTTTTATAGCTTCCAGATAACTTTGGGTTGTCCCTTTCTTAATTGCAAACCAGTCATTGGCATTATGAAGCATCCGGTGGACGTTATCTGGATTTAAATTGGTCCACTCACTTAAAATCAAAGGAACTGTAGGTAGATCATCAATACCTTTCCTGAATGTGGGATCATCCTCACGTTTATTCATTATGAAAGAACCATACATACCTATCTGTTCCTGCATGCCGGAATGCGAATGGTACCAATGCGTACCATGTTGGATTATCGGAAAGTGATACGTATAGGTAGAATTTGGCTCAATGGGCTTTTGGGTCAACCAAGGAACACCATCTTCTTTGTTGGGCAGCATTACACCATGCCAATGCAGGGATGTGGCTTCGTCCATCAGGTTGTGCACCATAATCTCTGCCGTGTCCCCTTCAGTAAACGTCAATGTGGGCATCGGTATCTGTCCATTAACTGCAATAGCTCTTTTGGATTTTCCGCCATAGGTAACAATGGTGTCTTTTACATATAAGTGGTATTTTACAACCTTCCCGCCACCAATTATCTTCGATGGAAGCATTGGAACATTTTCATGAGCTTGCTTGTTCATATTCATCTCTCCGTGGCTTTCGTTACCCTCCATTTTTTTAGGGACAAGTTTCATCCCGCATTTGGGACAGTTTCCCGGTTTATCGGAGAGTATTTCTGGATGCATTGGACAGGTGTATACCTTTTGTTGTTCCTTTTCCTCCTCATTTACATTTACTTGTGGATTATCCATTTTATGCTTATGGGTTGAATGTGCTGACTGCGCGCTACTGCTTATCGTAATAAGCATAAGTAGCATTATTAAATTATATCTCATAACATATTGTTTTTGTTATATTCGACAAGAGATTGATTACCTCCATCATTTTAGCGGTTTTAATTTTAAGAGGCTTGCATTAATCGCAACCACAATTGTACTTACACTCATCAAAACCGCACCCATTGCAGGACTTAGAACGAAATCCGGATAAAGCACACCTGCTGCAAGCGGAATGGCTATCACATTGTAGCCAACTGCCCAAAGCAGATTTTGCACCATCTTTTTATATGTCCGTTTACCGAAGTCAATCATTTTTACTACATCTCTTGGGTCGCTGTTTACCAGAATAATATCGGCTGTTTCGGCTGCTACATCCGTACCCGAACCTACTGCTATACCTACATCTGCCTGTGCTAATGCAGGTGCATCATTCACGCCATCGCCGGTCATCGCAACCACTTCACCTTTGGCTTGATATTCCTTTACTTTTTCCTGTTTTTCGTGAGGCAATACATTGGCGATATAACCGTCCATTCCTAATTGTTCAGAAACCGCTTTTGCAATTTTCTCATTGTCGCCTGTAAGCAAAATGGATTTGATGTTCATCTTTTTTAACTGGTCAATGGCTTCTTGCGAACCCTCACGAATACTGTCTGCCAACGTGATAATACCGATGACTTCACCGTCAATAAAAACATAATTGACTGTTTCAATGCTTTGATTGATTTCTTTTGGAGTTTCGGGTTCTGTAAGGTTGTTCTGCTTGAAATAATTAGGTCCTGCCGCTACAACTTCTTTTCCGTTTACAACTGCTTTTACACCTATACCTGCCATATAGCTGAAGTTTTCCGACTTCCATAGTTCAAGGTTTCTTTCTTTCAACGTTTTTAAAATACCTTTTGCAATGTGGTGTTCGGAATATTGCTGAACGGCTGCTGCATATTGTATCATTTCATCGGCAGCATATTTATCGGTTAATGGGATAACTTTTTCCACTGCGTGAGAACCTTTGGTAAGCGTTCCTGTTTTGTCAAAAATAATGGTGGATAAGTTGCGTGTGGTCTCAAATGCGGTGCGGTTGCGAATAAGTAAACCATTGGTTGCCGAAAGCGTTGTAGAAATGGCAACCACCAGCGGAATAGCCACACCCAAGGCGTGGGGACAAGCCGTAACCATTACCGTAACCATTCTTTCCAATGCAAACGCAATATCTCCGCTACTGCCAAACCAATAAATAAAGGTGATAACCCCAACCGCAATAGCGATATAAGTGAGCCATTTGGCTACTTTATCGGCAAGGTTTTGCGTATTCGATTTTGCTGCTTGTGCATCCTGAACTAAATTGATTACCTTATTGAGGTAACTGTCTTTGCCCACTCCGGTTGCCGTAACCCGCAAAGCACCTTCACCATTGATAGAACCTGCAATTACTTTTCCGTCCTTTTCTTTCTTCACCGGAACACTTTCGCCTGTGAGCATACTTTCGTTCACATAAGAAACTCCATCGACAATGGTTCCATCGGCAGGAATTTTTTCACCGGGTTTGATGATAATGGTTTCACCGTTTTTTAGGTCTTCGAGTTTTATTTTCAAAGCTTCTCCGTGTCGTTCCACCGTAACATCGTTTGGTAATAGAGCGACCAAAGACTGTAAGGCTTTTGAAGCCGCCATTGTAGAACGCATTTCTAACCAATGCCCCAAAAGCATAATCACGATAAGGGTTGCCAATTCCCAAAAGAAATCCATACCGGGCAATCCAAAAACAACGGCAACTGAATAGATGTAAGCAACCGAAATAGCGACGGCTACCAAGGTCATCATACCGATGGCTTTGGCTTTGATTTCGCCTACCATTCCTTTCAGGAAAGGCATTCCGCCATAGATGTAAATGATAGTTCCCAATGTCAGCAGTACATATTTATCTCCCGGAAAAGCAATCGTAAAACCGAACCAATGCTGTATCATTTCCGATAAGAGTAAAACGGGAACGGTAATGATTAAACTTACCCAAAAACGTTTGAGGAAATCGTGGGTGTGATGTCCTTCGTGTTTGTCGTAGCCACTATCGGAATGATGATTATGGTTTTCACTATGATGCGAATGTTCTTTGTGGTCGTGATGTTGGTGGTGTCCGTGATGGCTGTGAGCTTCTTTTTTTGCTCCTCCCATCGGAACTAAATCCATTCCGCAAAGCGGACATTTCCCTGGTTCGTCCTTCATCACCTGCGGGTGCATGGGACATGTGTATCTTTTCATATTATATGATTTAGAGTTTAAAATAACAGTTGTACATTATATTAAAGTGTTAATGGCGCTACATAATTTTAGGGAATCATCTAAGATTTTCCTCTGCCTTGACTCATTTATCCCCAATTGCTCTAACAAGATTGGATTTTCGTATACTTCTTTGCAAAGTACGATTCCTTTGTCCAACAGCTGTCTTTTTTCAGTTTTAGTGAGAGTAGCCAATGCTGTTAGAGGATACAGACCAGCTTTATCAATTCTCGCCTTCAATGAATTTTGCGGGGGATAATCCCAGCTAACAAGCATTAAATCAACGCAGGTTCCATACTGAATTGCATCGGTGGTGAAACGGGTATTGGTATAAAGCCCTCCCCGGTGGAGTTTAGTGTCATGTCCAACTTGACTCTTCCATCGTTGCTTTACGTCCACGAACCTCGATTGAACATATAGCGGGGTCTTTACATTACAGAATCGTCCTTGACTATTGTGATATTTACATTCAATCATATAATGGTTGTTCTCCTTTTCTGCGATCACATCTATTTCGTGTGAAACACAGTCCCCCTGAACAATAACACCAACCTGAGTATTAAAACCTTCGAATTCCATCAGTTTACCTACCAATTTTTCAAAAGGAAAGCCCGTTGAACCTAATTCCATCAGGGACTTCTTCAGATTATATTTTGAAGCACTTATCCGGGATCTGCTTTTCAGCATATTAAAAGCCATCTGATAGATCTTTTTGGTGGTCATCCCTTCTTCAACTTGATCCACGATATTACGAGCCACATGCTGGACGAGATTCTCATCTGCTTGCGATCGCCGAAGAGAATTAATAAGCTTGTTCATATCGAAATCCTGCAATTCCCCTGAGTATTTTTTTATTTTTACTGTTTTCATCATTCCTGTTTAGGTTTTCTGGATGAAGATGAGCATTTGGGTCAAAACTTATGCAACCGTAATCTTATCTTCCAAATATACTTGCTGGACAGTTTGTAATAGTTCGACCCCCTGACTAAAAGGTCTTTGAAAAGCTTTTCTTCCCAATATCAATCCGGAACCTCCTGCACGTTTGTTAATTACTGCTGTCGTGACAGCGTCAACGATATCTGATGCTCCTTTTGAACCACCCCCGGAATTGACGAGTCCAATTTTTCCCATATAACAGTTGGCAACCTGAAATCTGCAAAGATCAATAGGGTGATCCGTTGTAAGAATATCGTACATCTCATCGTTATATTTGCCAAATTGCAGGTTCTTAAAACCATAATTAGCGTCCGGTAATTTTTGTTTTATGATATCTGCTTGTATTGTTACCCCTAAATGGTTGGCCTGCCCGGTCAGATCCGCTGAACTGTGATAATCATTTTCATCGGTTTCGAATGCTTCGTTGCGGGTATAACACCAAAGGATAGTTGCCATTCCTAAACCATGTGCTTCCGCAAAGGTTTCTGCTATTTCCTTTATTTGCCGATCACTTTCATGAGAGCCAAAATAAATTGTAGCGCCAATCGCCACGACACCCATATCCCACGCTTCCTTAACCGTTCCAAACAAGGTCTGATTATAAGTGTTCGGATAGGTCAAGAGCTCGTTATGATTGATCTTGACAATAAAAGGGATTTTATGTGCGTACTTTCTGGCGTAAAGACCAAGTCCACCGAAGGTTGATGCTACGGCATTGCATCCTGATTCAACGGCGAGCCTGATGATATTTTCAGGATCAAAATAATCGGGGTTTTTATGAAACGAAAAAGCTGCGCTATGTTCAATACCTTGATCAACAGGAAGGATACTCAGGTATCCAGTTCCGCCAAGATTTCCGTGGTTATAAAGTTGAGAGAGACTTCGTAATACCTGTAAGTTACGGTTACTATTCACAAATACCTTATCAATGGAACTATTATCAGGTAAATGCAATTTATCCTTCGTAATCTTTTTACTAATATGATCTAAATAATAAGAGGCGTTGTCGCCTAAATGACCAACAATATTTTTATACATGTCCATAATACCTGTTCTTTAATTAATTCCAAGGCTTTTGTTTGTCCTGATAATCGACTGTTCAGCACTGGGTTCAATCCCTGTCAGTGCTCTTATCGCATCAATGGTTTCAGGAATTACGATAGCCTGATTATCTACCACATAGGCATAAAAAAGTTCATCACCCTGCACCTTCAGCATATCTTCCCAGAGGGCGACCTCATACATATCGCCCCAAGGTCTTCCCATATCCAGGAACATCTCTTTTATCGTGTTGTTTGAAACCAATCCCTGATCGTATTGAATTAGTCTAATTCGAGATGATGTTCTAAAAGCTTCCAAAACCTCTTCTTTGCAAGCTGCTTTGGTCATTTTTATGTTCCAGTAGTGCAGATGGCTAAGGGTTTGCGGAACCTTTATAGCTGAGGTAATAACATTCAGGTCAGGATCTACACTTTGTGCATCCGGTCCCTGATGACTAGGAATTTCTCTTTCGGGTACCATAGTGTTCATGATACCGCCCAAATGACTTTCCCAAGGATCGGTGGCTCGTCTTAAGAGTGTTCCTCTGGCATAATCAAGTAAACCCGCTTTCTTTAAGGCGGTGAGTGTTCTTAAGATCGAGGTGGTATTACAGGAAACCACCCTCGTAGCATCTAAATTTAATGCCGATTGGTAATTATTTTCGGCACTGAAAGAATGTCGGGTTACTTCATGCTTTTCACCACCCTGAACGATAAACTTTATTCCTCTTTCCTTATAGGCCTGCACATTTTTGGCTGCCACCTTTTTAGGGGTGCAATCTACCACCAAATCTACTTTGGTGAGAAGTTCAGCAATTCTACCTTTTACTGAAATTCCGCAGGCGTTCATTTCTTTTTCGGCTTCTGGTGTCGATGCATAAATAGCATAGCCTTTGTTTACAGCATTTTGAATTCGCCAATCACTAACGACATCGCATACCCCTACTAAGGTCATATCATTTTGTTTTACTATAGCATCGGCTATCCTTTTGCCGATGACTCCATATCCTATTACTGCTATTTTCTTCATTTCTCTTCTCTTTTGAGTTAGTATTTTAAATTGCTGAAAATTTTTGATTATAATGGATATCGATTGCTTTATTTCAAAGCTCCATCTTTTTGATATTCGTTGTTTTCCAGCTGTTTAATTTTAGCTTTCATGAATTCAATCTCTCGATTTTGAGCAGAAATTATTTCTTCTGCCAGTTTTTTTACTTCCGGATCTTCCAGTTTGCTTTCTTCGACCATTAAAATAGCTCCAGCATGATGTGGGATCATTGATTTAAGAAACTGTATATCCCCCACAGCGGTTTGTTTTCTTATACTGACAAAGAATGCTAATGCGGTGCCGAATCCTACTAAAATTAGAATTGAATTAAGCTTCTTGTCAGGATACATCTTAGCCATCAAAACCAACTCCACAATAAGCATCGGAGAAGCCATTAGTCCTGCCATGTAAAATTGATTGATATTAAAAACCATGTTTGTCAACTGATCTATCATCGCGTACATAAGGAAAAACATGAGTACAAAAGAAATAAGCATCATCCATAAAAGTTTTTTATAGCTCCCTGAATGATGTGAATTCTTATGTTCTATTTTTGGAGTTGTTGATCCGTTGTTCATGCTCTCATGATTCTCCGGCTGGTGTGATGGCGTTTTCATAACTATTTTATATTTAATTGCTTATCAAAGTAATTAATCAACAGTTGTTGCTCCTCTTTGTTTAATCGTGCACCATTGTGCATCCACATATATGACCTCAACGGCATTTTACCTTTCTCGATCTGCTCAACAATCTGCGCGAACTTTGAGTTTATCCTTCTCGGGCTATAATTTGGCAAATCATCAAAGTTCAATTTCTCTTTTCCTTCGGTTATATGATCTGCCATGAACCAACCCAAAGGCTGAACATTGGTGTACCAAGGGTATTGGGTATTGTTGCTATGGCAGTCATAGCATGATACCGACAGGATTGCATTAACTTTTGCATCGACCTTAAATGAATCAACGAAAACCTGACCCGCAGGAACCGGCGATAGGTTCCTTTTGGGGGTTATAAATTGCATTAAAACAGACACACTTAACAGAACTGTTAAAATTACTTTGTATGCTTTCGTTCGTTTTCCGTTTTTTTTCATGATCTAATATTAATCAAGTACCATTATTTCCGGTCATAGAGACAACAACTCGGTAAGTCGTCATAAACTGCCTGGGGAGCCTTGTCCAGCTCTGTATCGTGCCCGACATTAGCAATAGCTTTGCTTATGGCACTTTTTGAGGTTACGCTTGAATCGAAATCCAAATGGATAACTTTGGCATCTACATCCCAGTTTGCGGAAATCACCCCCTTGACACTTTTCGCCGCTTTCTCGATCCGGCTTTTACACATTTCACAATTTCCGGATACGTTCAACATATCGTGGGTCTTATTGACATTGGTTTGAGCATCGCCATGCTGATGTCCGGCAGCCGATGTTGCACCATCGTTATTCATCATGCTGATTTTACCTTCAAGCTGGGCACTTGCATCAACGGTGAAAGCTCCCTTGGTCACGATTTCCTCGCCATTTTCCAGCCCCGACATAACAACATATTGGTCGCCCAATGTGGGACCCAATACGATCTCCCGAAGTTTAAAAGCAGCCGTGGATGTATTTGGCTGTTTTACGTAAACTATGGAGCGCTTCCCTGTCCATAAAACAGCCGACTTGGGAATGACCAACTCATCGTTGTATCCCTTTAAAGGAGCAGTGATTTGTGCTGTTGCATACATTTCAGGTTTGAGATTGCGATCGCGGTTATCGGCTTCGACCCGGATTTTTGCCGTTCTTGAATTAGCATCAAGGATCGGGTTAATAAAGGCAATCCGCCCTTTATAGACTTTTCCGGGCAAACTCCGTAATGTATATTCCAGCTGATCTCCCACCTTTAGAAATGGCAAATCTGTTTCATACGCATCAAAAACTGCCCATAACTTGGAAAGGTTTGAAATGGTGTACAGGACACTCCCTTGACCGATATAATCGCCCGGGTTTACATTTTTTGCGATGACAACACCACTTGTATTCGCATATATATTGACGTAGGGTGAAACTTCATTGGAGGCCAATATTTTGCTTATCTGGTCCTCTGACACCTTCCATAAACTCAGTTTCTCTTTTGCGGCTTCCAATAGGAGGGGCTGCATATCCTGCAATTTTGCAGCTTCGAGCAATTCTTGCTGCGCCGTCAATAAATCGGGCGAATAGATTTTGGCTATCAGCTGGCCTTCTCTTACCGACTCGCCGGTAAAGGTTACGTAAAGATTTTCAATACGTCCATTGACATGCGATGTTTGGGATTGTTGTAAACGTTCGTCCACCTGGATAGTCCCATACAGTTGGACTTCTTTAACAGCGTCTTGGTGGCCGACAACCGAAGTCTGGATATTCGCCAATGCTATGGCTTCTTCTGACATCTGGATGGCGTCATCGTCAATTATATCATCACCTCCCCCGGATGATTTCAAGGGAATTAGATCCATTGCACATATCGGGCATTTCCCCGGTTTATCCATTCTGATCTGGGGGTGCATGGAGCAAGTCCATACTGTTTCCCCGTCCTCGGTCACTTCCATTTCAAGGTCATGGCTGTGATCATGGGACGAATTTCCGCCAAATATCGCCCAGCCAAGCAGTAGTCCGGACAATAATATAACCCCGTAAGTTACCGCCTTATTTCTAAAAATATTTTTCAGTTTATTCATTGCTAATAATTTTAAAATAATTGCATTATTTATGGTCTGCTAATAATTTTTTTATTGACACAACCATCGTATTATAGTTTGCAAGGGCCTCAGCTTTCCTAAGCTGATAATCCAATAATTGCCGCTGCACCTGAATAACGTTGGTCAAGTCACTTTTGCCTGTAACGAACTCTTTTACGATCAGGTTATATGTCGTTTGGGCGAGCGTAGTTTGTTTTTCGTACAGCTCGATGGCACGCTGAGCATCATCCAGTTGGCTTGTGAGACTGTAAAACTCGCTTTTCAAAGTGTTGAAGGTGTTTTTAAAGTTCTCTTCGCTTGATTTTCGCCATAGCCTGCTTTCGTTTTGCTGGGCATTGTATTTTTTACGGAAGAGCGGCAGGCTCACTGAAACCATAGGCATGACCATATCCTTACCGTTCATCCCGTCCATGGCCAGCATTGAATTATTCGTCCTTCCCACAACCATGTATTCCACACCGATACCAATCATGGGATAACTCATTTTCCGATCCATTTCCGCTTTTGCCTTAAATGCCAAGCCTTCTTCGGCAATCATTTCAAGCATGGGATTGTTTGTCTCAATAACCCTTAGTGCCTCTTCCTCGCTATATAAAAAAATCAGCTTGTGGATCTCTTGTCCCAGCATGACCTTTTCAGTTGCTTCCCGATTCAACAATGCATTGAATTTTGCTTTTTCGGCTTTAATCTGAGCATGTAAACTTTCAATGTTATTTTCAATTTCGACAATTTCCAATTGGATACGAAGCACCTCTGACATACCCGATCCGGAGCCACCTTCCATTGCTCCCATGCCACCACCGGACGGCATACTCATATTCTGATTAGTAGCAGGAGCTGAATTGCCTCCTCCCATACTCATCCCTCCCATACCCGATGAAGCACTAGATCTGGTTGGTGAGGAAGGCGTATTACTGCTTACGACGGGTGCTACACTTGATTGTGAGGTGCTTGAGGGCGCAGAGAATTTCCGTATTGCCAATTGTTCCAATTGTTTTAGAAACACTTGGTTTTCCTGATTATTCTTGAGTTGCTCGTTCAATTTTTGCATCGTGTACCACTGTGTGCTGACCTGAAGGATCAGATTATTTATGGCTTCCCGATACTGTTGATCTTGCATATTGGCCATATGTGTAGCCTCTGTGCGAGCTGCTTTTCTCGTGCCAAACCATGGGAACATCTGCATCAAGCTTACATTTCCAATAGAACGCCCTCCTATAATTTCCATAGGCATCGTATATGCTTCCATGGACAATTCCGGGTCTTGGTATGCTCCGGCTTGCGGAATTTTTTCAAGGTATGCCTCATGCGCATACTTTTGTGATTTTACACCCGGATTATTTTCGATTGCGACTTGTATATAATAGGACAGCGAATCGGTGGGGTAGTCTTGGGCTAAAGCTTGCGAAAAAATGCTTAAGCTTGTTAATACAGCCACGGTTATATACCGATTTATCTTATTCGTTTTCATTCGCTATATTTTTATTATTTTTTCTATTTTCTTTTTTCGTGGCAGATTCCCTCCACCAGCACTGGAATACCGGGACTACAAACATGGTCATGGATTGGATCAGCATGCCGCCGAAAGTCGGGATGGCCATTGGTACCATGATTTCCGCACCTTTACCGGTAGAGGTCAGGACAGGCAGTAAGGCGATCAGTGCTGTAGCAGTGGTCATCGCTGCCGGTCTGACACGCTTTAAGCCTGCGTATATGACTGCTTCCCGTATTTCATCTTTTGTTCTGGGGTTCCGTGCTTCAAATGTATCGTGGATGTATGTTCCCATTAATACACCATCACTCGTCGCCAGTCCGAACAGGGCGATAAATCCTACCCAAACGGCAATGCTGAGATTGATGCTGTGCATCTGGAACAGATCCCTCATATTTGTCCCTCCGACAGAGAAGTCCATAAACCAGGGCTGCCCGTAAAGCCATAATAAAATAAAGCCACCTGCAAGTGCTACAAAAACACCGGAAAAATGAATTAACGATGCTGTAACCGTTCGGAACTGAAAGTAGAGAATTACTAAAATGGCTAACAAACTCAGTGGTATAATAAGCATTAGCCTTTTTGCGGCACGTTCTTGCTGTTCATAATTTCCGGCAAACTTATACGTCACCCCGTTGGGTAAATCGAGTTCTCCAGACGCTATTTTTTCCTTTAGGAGTTGATCCGCTTCGTATACTACGTCGACTTCCGCTATGCCACTTTTTTTATCAAAGATTACATAACCCAACAAAAAGGTATTTTCACTTTGGATCATCTGAGCGCCCTTGGCATATTCAACATCCACCACATCCCCCAATGGAATCTGAGCTCCTGTAGCTGTCGGAATGATTATTTTTCGCAACGCATCCGGGTCATCCCGTAATTCTCGTGGGTAGCGCAGGCGAACGGGAAACCGTTCCCGGCCTTCGACTGTAGTGGTCAACGTCATACCGCCGACTGCCGCACTGATTACTTCTTGAAGCTCGGCAACGGTAATACCGTATCTGGCCATTCTATCCCGGTTCAGATGGATTTCGATATAGGGTGCACCAACAGCCCTGTCGTAGAAAACGGTCGATGGCATAACAGATGGAACATCCTTTAAGGCTGCTTCCAAGGCCTTGCCACCGATTTCAATCGACTCCAGATCCGGACCCGAAACCTTTAGCCCCATCGGAGCCCTCATTCCCGTAGAAAGCATTACCATTCTCGCTTCTATCGGTTGCAACTTAGGAGCGGAAGTCAATCCGGGCAGATGGGAAACATTGACGACCTCTTGCCATATATCGTCGGCCTTTTTAATTTCAGGACGCCATCTGCGGAAAAATTTTCCGCTTTTATCTTCAATCAGACTGTCCCGTGGTATGGAACGGAAACCATCGGAAACAGCATAGGTCTTGTCACCTTTCAACACGAATTCTCCGGAACTGTTTACCTTGAACCTTTCACGATGCCCGTCTTCATCCAGATAAAATTCCGGGATATAATTGATCGTATTTTCAAACATCTGTGTAGGAGCCGGATCAAGTGCAGAATTCACACGGCCCCATTTTCCTACGATAAGTTCGACTTCCGGTATGTTTTGAATACGTTTATCAAGTGTTCTGATCAATTGCAGGTTTTGTTCAATCCCAGTATGCGGCATACTGGTGGGCATCAAAAGGAAAGAACCTTCATTGAGGCTTGGCATAAATTCCTCCCCGATACCGGGAAATGTTTCGGTGGATTTTTGCCAGAAGGCAGTCTCCCGAAATGATTTCCAACCTGTCTTTTCGAAGCCATTTGCAACAAAACCAAAACTCTTCTCTACGCCCATCCATGCTAACATTCCGAATAATAAAGTAATGATAGGGATGGCCATGAATTTCCACCGGTTGGAAAGTGACCAACGCAGGATCTGTTCGTAATAGATCACCAATGCCCATAACATTCCCAGGATGGAACCAATGGCAAAGAATACGAACACAAAGTTAAGTGTGGTGCTTGCCTGCGTGCCGAGCGGCAGCCACTCAACCGTCAGGTAATACATCGCTACAAAAAGTGTGATAGCTACATTAACGTAGTTGGCAATTTTTTCTCCTTTCCATCTTGGTGTAAACAGGTTGTTGACTCCGATCAAAGTCAATGCGAACGCGACAAAAACACCTGTATAGATCCAAAGAGCGATACCGGCAACCACCAAAACGTAGTTGGCTATCCGGCGAACTTTACTCCCATTGATACGGATTGAAAATATATAATAAGCCAGTGTTGGCAAGATAAAAATGCCTAACACAAAGGCTGAAACCAAAGCAAAGGTTTTGGTGTATGCCAAGGGACCGAACAACTTACCTTCTTGTGCTTCCATCATAAAAACAGGTAAAAAGCTGATGATCGTGGTGAGCATCGCCGTTGACAAAGCACCCGACACTTCCGCAACAGCGGTGGAAATCAAGTTTACAAAGGCTTTCCCCCGACTCTCAACACCCTTGGCTTTTTCTTCATCCATATGGCGTAGTATGCTTTCGATAAAGACAATCCCAACATCAACCATAACACCAATGGCAATGGCGATACCCGAAAGAGCAACGATGTTCGCTTCTACATCCATCTGTTTCATAATAATGAAAGTCGCCAACACACCGATGGGCAAGATACTGGATATAAGAATCGATGCTCGCAGGTTGATCACCAGCACGATCACAACGATAATACAGATCAGGATTTCGTGTGCTAAAGCATTTTCCAGCGTCCCGATGGTTTCCTGGATTAAACCCGAGCGGTCATAAAACGGAACGACGGTGACTTTTGAAATAGTCCCATCCTCTAATGTTTTTTGAGGGAAACCTGCCTCCATTTCTTTGATCTTCGCCTTGACATTATTGATGACTTCCATGGGGTTGGTTCCATGCCGGGCAACTACTACACCGCCAACTGCTTCCACGCCTTCCTTATCCAATCCACCGCGTCGTGTGGAGGGTCCCAAATTGACAAACCCAACGTCTTTTATCTTTACGGGAACATTATTGCGCACAGCCACTACGGCATCTTCCAGATCCTGGACACTTTTAAGGTAGCCCAATCCACGCACCAGATATTCCGCTTTGTTTATTTCGATCGTCTCTGCACCGATATCCAGGTTGCTGTTTTGGATAGCCGACATGATATCCATTACGGATACATTGTATGCGCGCATCGCATCTGGATTGATATCGACTTGGTATTCTTTTACGAAACCTCCGATGGAAGCCACTTCGGAAACCCCCTCTGATGCTGCCAAATTATATTTGGCATAGAAATCCTGAATCGTGCGCAGCTCATCGGGGTCCCAGCCTCCTGTAGGTTTTCCGGTTTCGGGATTGCGTCCCTCCAGTGTATACCAAAAGACCTGCCCCAAAGCAGTGGCATCCGGCCCGAGCGTGGGCGTTACATCGGATGGTAATGTGCCGGCAGGCAATGAATTCAGTTTTTCCAGAATACGGGAACGGCTCCAATAAAACTCAACATCCTCTTCAAAAATGACATAGAGGAAGGACATGCCGAACATCGAACTGCTCCGGATTGTTTTTACGCCGGGGATGCCCAGTAAGGAGGTCGTGAGTGGATAGGTAATCTGTTCCTGTATATCTTTGGGAGACCTCCCCATCCATTCGGTCGCCACAATTTGCTGGTTCTCCCCAATGTTCGGAATCGCATCGACCGGCACAGGATCGCTCGGCAACGCATTTTGATGCCAATTAAAGGGCGCTGTAATCAGCCCCCATATAAGGACAACCACAAGTAATAACAGTGTTATTACTCGGTTCTCCAAAAAATATTTGATAATTTTTTTAAGCATAACATATACATTGTTTACATTTTAATATCAGATACCAGCCTACAGAAATCGACCGGTACCTGATATTTGAATTTCAAATCTTAATCAGCGTTTTTACTTCAGTTCTTCCTGAACTTCACCACATGTTAGCATATCTTCACCATAGTAAGGGTTTTTGACCTCTTTGCTATCGCTTAACCAATATGCTCCTTTGTTGTCATCGTACATCGAGCAAAAAATCTTGTACATGGGCTTTTCGGTGCCGAATTCTTTTGTTATATCATAAAAATCCTTGCTCAAGATCACTAAATGTTCTCTTTGATGAGCGATATTGCCTATGTTATCACCTATGTGCTCCGAATGTTCCTGAATATCAGCAGCGATGTCATCGAAGGTGC
Source organism: Sphingobacterium tenebrionis (assembly GCF_037126265.1). Lineage (NCBI taxonomy): Bacteria > Pseudomonadati > Bacteroidota > Sphingobacteriia > Sphingobacteriales > Sphingobacteriaceae > Sphingobacterium > Sphingobacterium tenebrionis. The sequence goes on along the minus strand of NZ_JAYLLN010000023.1, from coordinate 31,349 downwards.
TTTTCTGTTCTGCACTAAAGCCCTCGGTATTAATCTTGGGGAGTGCTTCCAGCATGCCTTTAGCTGCATTTGCGGCTTCTTTATCATTATCGGAAGACAAAGCAAAAGTCAGGTGCTGGTAATGGGAAAAAAGTTCCGAAAAAGTTCCCTGGTCGCTTGCAGCGTTGCTTTCGTTGGATACCGTTGTTTCAGTATGGACGTCGCTTTCTGATTTTTTTTCAGAAGCGCCATTGCATGCTGCCAAGGTCAATACGGATGAGGCTAGTAAGCCTACAAATAAATGTTTCATTGTCATGATTTCTGTTTTTAATAATTAAAATTGATTTATGTAATTTGTATATGTAGTATTATTTTCAAAATATGATACTTCCCCGTTGTTGCCCGTAATTGCTATTATAGCAGTCGCTTTATCTATCTGCTTTTTGGAAAATGGATCTATGGCAACGCGTGTAGAAGGATCTTTTGGAATACGTTCTTTACACATCTGGCAACATCCGTAATATATTTTTCCTTCAAAATTTACCTCAAATTGTTTTTTGCCCATGTATGCATTGTTGACCATGCATACCTCTTCCGACGGAACTACATCGCCCATTTCAAAGGCATTGTGGTCACGGGTATTTGTATTTGAGCTTTTTGAAGTATATGTATTGTCTTGCACCTTTAGTGTAGGGTTGTTGTTGCATGAACTAAATATGACTACAATAGAAGTAACGATCCCAATCAATAGACATCTCATAATGGCTGACTAATTTAATTTTTCAATAGTACTACCGCAGGTCAGCATTTTTGAACCGTAATACGGGTTTTTGATATCCGTACTTTTACTTAACCAAGTTGCACCTTTGCCATCGTTGTACATCGGGCAGTTTTGGTAGTACATAGTTGTTTTTTGCTTTGATGCGTTTGCCAATTCATAGACATTCTTAGAAAGTAGGGCAAATGCCCTCCGTTGCTTTACGACGTCTTTCGATTTCGAGATGTTTTCTGTGTTTAAAGACAGTTCCTTCATGACCTTCATCCATACGGTATGCTCTTTGGGAGAAAGTTCACCCATATCCACTGTTTTAATAACTGTGGCTAATTCAGTAGCATTTGAAGATGCTATATTTACATCTGCGTTTATCAAAGCATCTTTTATGGAAAAATACTTGTCAAATACGGCATGTAATTGTGATAAATTTTGTGACGGAATATTCTTTGCTTGAGCTGTTCCACCATGGTTGTGATGTTGCTCGTTCTGGTTTTGCGCAAAGCTGTTTGCTGCGGATAGTAATACGGTGATTACCATCAATATTTTTGATATTGATTTCATTTGGAACCTTATTAAGTATTAAAAATGGTAAATAATCAAAAGCCAGATCTGGCTTTTAATAAAACATGTATTGCGGATAGGTGCAAAATCAACCGATTTCGCACACCTATGGCTATACAGTACTAATTTAACTTATTTTAGGCGGTTGCCAAATGGAAGATTCCCCTGTAGAATAAAAGGGTTCTTTGTATAAAGGGTATGATTTTTTACTTTTAGAAAAAACAGGATTTTGAACGTTCCTAAAAAATGGGGGTGTTGCAGAAAAACTATTAGAAGAGCTGTGGCAGGACGTAGGTCCACAATTTCCAGAGCATTCATTGCTCGTGTCATCCTTAGACTTACAGCAGTCTTTCTCACATTGATCTTCTGAATGATGCTGCTTGTTGGCACTGCAACATGACTTCTCCTTGATAACAATTTCTTTGGAATGCGATTTACACGCATAGGATTGCATTGGGATTATAAAAAAGCCCAATAAGCATATAATCATTAATATGTTTATCCTTTTTAACATGTAAAAAACAAAAAAACTATTGCAAAGATAATGATATTTTTCAAACCGGTTCGTTTTTTTGAAATAAATGGCAGATAAGTTTCTCTTATCCGCCATTTATTTTTATTCCATGAGCATTATAGTGTCAGTTACATTTCCTGCTAGTGTTCTTTTAAATCTTTCACTCAATAATATCGAATACACCCATACGCCCGGTTACGGGGTTTTCAGAAGCATGCTTCAACCTATATAAATGGTTCTTACATCAACAAGGTTGTCGTCACTGATGTCCAAAGACATTAAGTCGCTTCGGTTGAATACCTTTATATATTTCTTTTTGCGTATTTTCTGTTTTCTTTTCAATACTTATAAATTGACGTCCTTTAAAATTTCATCCGCTGTATTCGTACCGCATTAAGAATAGCCAATAACGCCACGCCCACATCAGCAAAAACGGCTTCCCACATTGTAGCCAATCCACCTGCACCAAGCACCAATACAATTCCTTTTACCACAAATGCCAATGTGATATTTTGCCAAACGATTTTCTTTGTCTTTTTTCCAATATTGATTGCCATTGGGATTTTGCTCGGCTTATCGTCTTGTATGACCACATCTGCCGTTTCAATAGTGGCATCGCTTCCCAAACCGCCCATTGCGATACCTACGTCGCTCAACGCCACAACGGGAGCATCGTTCACGCCGTCGCCGACGAAAGCAACGCTTTCGTCTTTGGCTTTAATTTCTTTAACCCTGTTTACTTTATCTTCGGGCAATAAATCCCCAAAAGCATTATCTATCCCCAACTGCTCCGCTACATACTTTACCACTGTACTTTTATCTCCGCTAAGCATAGTTGCTTTCACATTGAGTTTATGCAATAAACGGATGGTTTTCTCTGCATCTTCTTTGATACTGTCGGCAATCGTAATGTAACCGACAAATTTGTTATCGTAAGCAACGGCAATGGTCGTATAAACGATGCTGTTCGGATCTAAGTCGTATTGTATTCCAAACTTGTTCATCAGCTTGAAATTTCCAACCAACAAGTCTTTACCATTTACGGTTGATTTCAGCCCGTGTCCAGCAATTTCCTCTGTATTTTCTAAGCGGATTGTATTATCCAGTTCCCCCACGTATTCGTGAATAGCTGTCGCTACGGGGTGCGTACTGTGGCTTTCCAATACATTGACCAATTGCAAAATTTCATCTTGAATGAACGCTTTGTCAAATACCACTTCTTGAACCTTGAAAACACCCTCTGTCATTGTACCCGTTTTATCCATTACCACATTTTGGATATTGGAAAGGCTATCTAAAAAGTTACTTCCTTTGAACAGTATTCCGTTTTTGCTCGCTGCTCCAATGCCACCGAAATAACCCAATGGAATACTGATTACTAAGGCACAAGGACAAGAAATAACTAAGAATACCAAAGCCCTGTACAACCAATCCCTAAACTCATAATCAGCTACGAAAAAGTAAGGCAGCACACAGATAGCGACCGCTAACAGTACCACTATAGGGGTATATATTTTCGCAAACTTGCGGATAAATAATTCCGTTGGTGCTTTTTGTGAAGTAGCATTTTGTACCAATTCCAAAATTTTACTCAACTTACTATCCATATATGCGGTTGTGACCTGCACTTGTGCAACGGTATTAAGGTTTATCATACCTGCCAAAACCGTTTCGCCTTTGGCTTTGGTGTCGGGTTTGCTTTCGCCTGTGAGTGCTGAGGTGTTGAACGATGCCGTTTCAGACAATAATTCTCCGTCCAAACCTAATTTTTCTCCCGGTTTCAATTGTATTATTTCGCCGATATTCACGGTTTCCGCCTTTACAGTTAGGGGTTGGTCGTTTCTTAAAACCGTTACCTCATCAGGTCTTTGGTCGAGCAATGATTTGATATTTGCTTTGGCTCTGGAAACCGCCATTGTCTGAAAAACTTCTCCAACAGCATAAAACAACATCACGGCAACGCCCTCGGGATATTCGCCAATGGCAAATGCCCCGATGGTGGCAATGCCCATTAAAAAGAACTCTGAAAAGATTTCCCCTTTTCTGATGCTTTTCACGGCATCTGTCAATACAGGAAACCCAACGGGAGCATACGCAACCACATACCAAATAATCCTTACCCAACCCGTAAACCATTGCTGTGGAAGCCAATGATCAAATGCTATGGCAGCAAGCAACAATACCAATGATATTATACTCGGCAAAAACATTTTAATTGGACTACTCTCACTATGACTGTGGTCGTGTCCTTCATCATCGCCGTGGTCGTGTTGATGCTTTTCATTTACCAGCTCTTTTGCACCTGCTTCGGTGTAAATTTTTTCTTCCAGCGTGCAACAAGTCATTTTGCCTTGTGCATCATACGTATGCTTATGATTTTTGTCTGTATTTGTCATAGCCTTTAATTTTTTAGGTTCGTTACACTTTTATTTCTTATTATTTCTACGTTATTATTCATTATATACCTCACGATATACTGAAAAACAAATCGCTTTAACGCATTTAGCTTTTGCTGATGCTTAGAATAAAATTCATCGGGTGTATCAAAAACGCCAAAGTCCTGATTGATGCCCTTACCCTGAATAAACGTATTGTTGAGGTTCCATTCAATCGGTGGGTTCTCAAAATTATCGGTATAAACCCCGAAACCACAAAATGTGGTTTTGCAATCGCTGTTCTGCTCCTGCAATTTGGTGAGATAGGGTTTATCCAAAATCACACCTTCTAAAAAATACCACTGTTCATTTACCCATACTTCTACCCAGCTATGTAAGATGTTTTGAGGCGAAAGTTTGTACCAAATACCCGTAATAGCTCCTTTTTGCAAGGCTTTGTCAATGGTAAAACCGTGAATGCGGTTAGGTATTCCCGTTGCTCTTAATAACGTCATTAGCAAAGTCGCTTTGGTATTGCACTGTCCATAGCCATCCTGCAATATTTCTGATGCAGGTATATCGTCCGAAACATTGTAGCCAAATTTTATTTCATCCCTGACAAAATTGTAAATGGCTTTAACTCTTGAAACATTGCCCAAATCTTTCCACCCTCTTTGTTCCAATAGCTCTTGTATAGAAACGTTTGAGTAGTCAAGGATTTTTGTTTCTTTAAGATAGTTATCCATAACACATTTATATTTATGACAAAGATACACAGGAAGAGCCTGCAATGCTATTGCAAACTCTCCTTTAAACAGTTCTCGCAAATACCTTTACCAAATAGTTTTATTTCGTCAATACGGTAATTTTGGTTTCCATTCTGCGGTATTATAAAATCCTCCTTACAGGTTGTCTGTTTACAGATTTTACAATAGAAATGTAAGTGCCAATCTTTGTGTGTTTCTTCATCACACCCATCGTGACACAAAATATACTTAACGGTAGTGTTCTCCTGAATACTGTGTACAATGCCTTTTTCCTCGAAAGTTTTCAAAGTCCTGTAAATCGTAACCCTGTCTGCTTTATAGAAATGACTTTCGATTTCAGATAAGGACATCGCTGTCTGCTGTTGCTCCAAGAAATCATATACCAATATCCGCATACTGGTCGGATTGGTGTTCTTTGACAACAGCTTTTGTTCAATGCTTTTTTTCATTATATACCATTTTAGTGAGCGTGACCGTGTTCTCCGGTATCATTCATTTTTGCATTCACAAAAAACGCACCTTTTATCACGATATGTGTACCGTGTGGAATTTCATTTACAGGCGTTATCGCCGTGTAACCCAATTGAGAAGCACCTTTAACGACCTCCATTCTTGTAAATTGAGTTCCATTTTCCGAACCGTGGTCGTGAGCCTCATCTTCTTTATGGTCGTGCGGTTCTTCTTCCTGCTCCTTGACCAAAAAGATGTAATATTTCCCGTCTGCATTGACAACCGCTTCGTTGGGTACAGCCGTACTTAATACATCATCTAAACTTACATTTCCGGTTATGCTCATTCCGTCAATCAATCCTGTTTTATCTCCGGTAATTCTGCTGTGAACGGCAATGGTTTTGCTCTCTCCGCTAAAAGATGAACCTATACTATAAACTTCGGCAGAATGGGTCTTATTGGGGTTGTTGGTTACGACAAAATCTATTTTCTGACCTATTTTGATTAGGGGAATATCTTTTTCATAAACCTGTAAGTCCAAGTGCAATGCTGTGTTCTCTATTATTTCGGCAATAGGCGAAGACACATCTACATAGCTTCCGATTTTGGCAAAAACGTTACTTACCGTACCGCCTATCGGACTTGTAACGACCAACGAGGATTTAAGGCTGGAATTTGACAGGGAAGCCGGATTAATGCCCATCATTTGGATTTGTTGTTGTAACGATGCTTTTCGTGTTCTCAACGTGTTCAATTCAGATGTGGCACTTTGCAGGTTTTTCTTTGCACCTGCATTTCCCTCGTTCAGCTCTCTTTGTCTTGCAACTTCCTGCTCTGCAAATTCTATCCTGCTATTGATGCTTAGGTATTCTTCCTGTAATTGTATGAATTCCGGATTGGAAATAGTGGCGATGACCTGACCTTTTTTTACGAAATCGCCTATCTCCACATTGAGGGATTTGATAACGCCGCCAAACATTGAAGTTGCATTTGCCTTGTTGCTGTTGGGTACTCTCAATCCACCGTTGGCTTTCAATGTTGCGGACAATTGTTTCTGTTCAATCATCCCGATTTCGATACCTACAGCTTTTATCTGTTCATCGGTCAGTACCGCAACGTTTTCTTCTTCGTGTTCGTCCGTTGTTGCTGCTGCTTCGCTACCGTGATTATGTCCGTCGTCCTCCGTATGTTTATTTGTACAGGCGTTCAAAGCAAAGATTGCTACGAGGAGAAAAACGCTGAAAACTATATTATTGATGATACGTTTCATATTTTGTATTATTTGCTGATTAATGAATGAATAAGCGTTACAGCCTCATTGATTTGCTGTATGCTCTTTAGATAATTAAGCTGAATATCGGTTGTTGTCTGCAAGGCAAAGAGGTACTCCACATAAGAAATATCTCCGGTACTGTACCCTAACTTTGCCGCATTGATGATTTCATCAGCATTCGGAAGTGCCTGCTCCTTGAAATAGGTAAACTGTGAAACATTCTGTTCATATTGTTTCAGGGCATTTGCCAACTCCGTTTTTAGCTGCTGTTGTTGCCATTGGGCATTCAGTTCCAATGATTGTTTTTGATAATCAAGGGAACGGATTTTCGCTCTGGTCGTAGTAAAGAGTGGAATGGTTATGCCTACATCAACAAAACTGAACCGCTGTCCTCTGCCGTAAAATTGTTCCACGCCGTTTCTACTATGCATTCCTATCAGCGATATATTATTATAACCGAACGTAAAATCAGGCAGGCTGTTTGCCCGTTCCAACTTCTTGTTCTGTTCAGCGATTTTAGCCTCCTGATACAATAGCTGGATGCTTGGGTGGTTTTCAATAGCTGAACTGTCTATGAAAGAAGTCAAAAGTAATGGTTCATAGTCTGATTTGGGTTCAATGGCAAAATCTTCCTTTGTCTGCATCAGGTTTTTAAGATTCTGATAGGCATTTTGCCTGAAGACCTCATTTTGCTGGAGCAATATATTGATTTCCCCCTTTTTGGTAACAGCCGTACTGACTTCTATCCGCCCTATATCTCCTGTTTTATAACGCAGCTCCGCCACACGGATAAAGTCTGCATAAATACTATCCAAATACTTCAATACCGAAGCATTATGTTCCAGATACGCTAACTGATAATAATATGTTCTTACCTGCTTTCTTAGCTCATTTTCTGTCAGAGCCTTTGACCATTCCTGCCCTTTGACTTGCTCTTTGACAAGGTTTTTCTTTACCCCAAAAAGTGTTGGAAAGGGTATAGTCTGCGAAATTTGGAAACCGTCATTGTACTCAAATCCATCTGTATTCCCATATTGGAAATTTAAATCGGTTTTCGGTAGCTCATATGCTGTCTTACTCAAACTTTGGGTAGATTGAATCTCCAATTTTTTGGAACGGAGCTGAGGGTTATTTTCCATAGCTATTTCGATAGCTCTATCTACGTTTACAGGATTTTGTGCATTACTGGTTTGAGAAAAGCCTAAGAACGTAAACAGTAACAATATAGGTGTTATGGCTTTCATTTTATTATTTTTTGTAGGCTTATGATTTCTCATAAATACGAGGTATAGTAAAGGCAGTACGAATAACGTCAATGCCGTTGCTGACATCAATCCGCCGATAACGACCGTTGCCAACGGTTTTTGTACTTCTGCACCCGCACTTGTACTCAATGCCATCGGTAAGAAACCTAAACTTGCTACCGACGCTGTCATTAATACGGGTCTTAGTCTTGTTTTAGCCCCCTCGATAATTCTCGGGATAATCTCGTTCCAACCCTCTTTTTCCAATCTGTTGAATGTGGAAATCAGTACAATCCCGTTCAGAACAGCAACACCAAACAAAGCGATAAACCCTACACCTGCTGATATGCTGAATGGCATATCCCTCAACAATAGGGCAAACACACCTCCAATGGCACTCATCGGGATAGCTGTATAGACCAAAACGGCTTCCTTGAACGAATGAAACGTGAAGTACAATAAGATAAAAATCAAAAGCAGGGCGATAGGTACTGCAATCAGTAATCTGTCAGTAGCTTTTTGGAGGTTCTCAAACTGACCGCCATAGGTAAAATAATATCCTGTCGGTAGCTTAACCTGTTCAGCCAACTTATCCTGAATTTCTTCTACAACACTTGCTACATCCCGCCCTTGTACATTAAATCCGACATATATCCTTCGTTTTCCTCCTTCACGGCTGATTTGTGCAGGACCTAATTTATAGTCAATGTTGGCAACCTGCGAAAGTGGAACCTGCTCTCCGTTTGGAAGTGGAATAAACAGATTGCTCACATCCTCAATAGAACTGCGGTGTTCTTCATCAAGCCGTACCACCAAATCAAATCTACGCTCATTTTCATAAACCACGCCTGCTGATTTACCTGCAAACGCAGTACTGACAATATCGTTTATCTCCTGTACATTCAAGCCATAGTTGGCTATTCGGGTACGGTCGTATTCGATATTAATCTGTGGAAGACCTGCTATCCGTTCTACCTGCGGAGCGGTTGCACCCTCTACCGTTTGAATAATGGCATTGGCTTTATTGGCATAAATCAACAAACTGTCGAGGTTCTCTCCGAATATTTTCACAGCTACATCTTGCCTGATACCCGTCATCAGTTCATTAAACCTCATCTGTATCGGCTGGTTGGCTTCAAAGAATACACCGGGAATAACTTCGAGTTTCTCCATCATTTCATTGGAAAGTTCGTCATACGATTTCTTTGTTTTCCATTCGTCCTGTGGTTTAAGAATAATCATCAGGTCGGTCGCTTCGGGCGGCATCGGGTCTGTCGGTACTTCGGCAGCCCCCGTTTTTCCTACAACCATTTTTACTTCGTCAAACTCCTTGATTATCTTAGATGCCTGCATTGAGGTTTCCAGACTTTGGCTTAAGGATGTTCCTTGCGGCAAAATACAATGGAAAGCAAAATCGCCCTCGCCCAATGTTGGCAGGAACTCTCCGCCCATCCGTGAAAAAAGGAATATACTAATGGTAAAAAGTCCGACGGCAACCGCAATAATCACATATTTTATCCGAATGGCTTTTTCTAACAAAGGCTTATAAACCCCTTGAAGATAGTCCATCATTTTGTCTGAAAAATTCCTTTTGGTAATCGGTTTTTTAGACAGACACAAGGCACTCATCATCGGGATATAGGTAAAGGACAAAATCAAAGCTCCCAAAATGGCGAAACTTACGGTCTGCGCCATTGGCGTAAACATTTTTCCTTCTATGCCGACCAAAGTAAGGATAGGAATATAAACAATGAGGATAATGATTTCTCCAAATGCTGCACTCGTACGGATTTTTCTTGCAGATTCATACACCTCCTCGTCCATTTCTGCCTGCGTAAGTTTTTGAGTGGATTTCCGTAAGCCCAAATGGTGCATTGTGGCTTCAACAACGATCAGCGAACCGTCCACTATCAATCCGAAATCAATAGCTCCCAAACTCATCAGGTTGGCACTTACGCCAAATAACCTCATCATTCCCAATGCAAAAAGCATTGATAACGGTATAGCTGATGCGACGATTAAACCTGCCCTGAAATTCCCTAAGAAGATAATCAATACAAATATTACGATTAATGCACCTTCAATTAGGTTTTTTTCGACAGTACTTATCGCTCTATCTACCAGGTTCATTCTATCCAAATAAGGTTCTATGACCACATCATCGGGTAGAGATTGTTGGATAACCGGTATTTTTTCTTTGATGTTTTTTACGACCGTAGCAGTGTTTTCTCCCTTGAGCATCATTACAATACCTCCCACAGCATCTACTTCGCCGTTATAGGTCATTGCTCCGTATCGGGTAGCGTGACCAAATTGTACTTTTGCTACATCTTTGATGAATACCGGAACACTTTCCGTATTTTTAACAACAATATTACCTACATCTTCCAGTGAAGTGACTAAACCAATTCCCCGAATGAAGTATGCATTGGGTTTCTTATCAATATAAGCGCCTCCGGTATTTTGGTTGTTGTTTTCGAGTGCAGTAAAAATATCGGAGATACTGACGTCCATCGCTTTGATGCGGTTAGGGTCAACGGATACCTCGTATTGTTTGAGCAGACCGCCGAAACTATTAACTTCTGCAATTCCCGGAGTACCGTAAAGTTGTCTGGCGACAATCCAATCCTGCATTGTCCGTAAATCCATTGCAGAATATTTATCTTCGCTTCCTTGTTTGGGATGGAGAATGTATTGGTACACTTCGCCAAGACCTGTACTGACAGGAGCAAGTTCAGGCGTTCCAACTCCATCAGGTATCTGGTCTTGTGCTTCTTTCAGCTGTTGGCTTACCAACTGTCTTGCAAAATAAATATCGACATTGTCTTGAAACACTACGGTTACAACAGATAGTCCAAACCTCGAAACACTTCTTATTTCTTCTACTTTGGGAAGATTGACGATACTTTGCTCTACAGGAAATGTAACCAGTTGCTCCACCTCCTGTCCTGCTAATGTTGGTGACAGGGTAATAATCTGAACCTGATTGTTTGTAATGTCAGGTTGGGCATCAATGGGGATTTTCGTGGCACTCCATACCCCCCAAATGATGAGTAATAAGGTCATTAATCCTATAATGAACTTATTCTTTATAGAGAATTTTATAATGTTATTTAACACTTTTTGTGATGATTAATGATGGATAAATAATGATAAAATCATAATGATTATGTTTTTAGGGAATATAAATACCCTAAAAACCAAGCTAACGCTGTTAGCATTAAGCTGTAATCATTAAAACATTAAAAATTATGCATTAATCTTTGGCGGTTGCCAAATTTCTCCCAGATAGGGGGATATAAAGATAGATTTATAGTAAACTTTGGCCTTAGACAAGTCAAAGGTCTTCTTAACTAAGTTATATACATTCCATTGAAGCACTATGCCCGACACCATTCCACAACAACCGCATAAACAAAACGGACTGCACATATCAGGTTTTTCCTGATGGTCGTGGCTTGCTTTATGGGCTAATTCTTCTGAATGGTTATGGTTTTGAAAACTCTCCTTTTCATACATATCGGTACAAGGCATTAAAAATACCGCCATCATATAAATTGCCAATATGGAAAAAAAGACTTTCATATTCTTTTGCAAAGTTAGTAAAAAAGTAATGCAATGGCATTGCATTGTTTTGAATAATTACTATTTTATATAATATCCTTTTTCATTCTGAATATTTGTTTTACATACTGTTCAAAACAATATTGGCGACACTCCATACTAAATTTAAGAAGAAGTATCGCCAATATTTTTTAGTCTATACTAAAAATTTCCACTTGTACCTTTATTACTCTTGCTGTATCAAATGCTGTAAGTTCGGGTCATTCTTAATCCGTTCCATTTCACTTTCGACGATATGCAGAATATCTGATTTTATCTGACGGTAATTGCTTTCAATTTCCTGCTTCATTTTATCCTCGCCTTGCTCATCTACAAAGGATAGGATTTGCGGTATCTTTTGATAGGCTTTTGTTTCGGCGGCTACCTTTTCATTATCGACCACGATTTCTGCGTGAAATATCTTTTGTTCGATACGCTCGTCAAAATTATCCGATACAGAACCGACAAACATACCCTGCGTTAAGGTTGAAATTTTGGAAGCCGGAATAAGGCTGTCTAATTGTGTAGAAATAGAAGTTGATTTATCATTACGGTTTATCGTCATACTTTGACGTTTCTGTAATACTTTTCCAAAACGTTCCGAAAGGCTTTTTGCCGTTTCTCCTACAACCTGTCCACTGAATACATTACCTACGGTGTTTTGAATAACTTTAGCTTCTTTATCGCCGTAATCACGTATCAACTGCGAAAAGTCCTGAAAGCCCAAGCACACAGCCACCTTATTACTTCTCGCCGTTGCGATAAGATTGTCCAACCCTCTAAAATAAATCGTGGGCAACTCATCTATAATAACCGAACTCTTTAATTGTCCTTTCTTATTGATGAGCTTGACAATTCGGGAGTTGTACAAGCCCAAAGCTGCGGAGTAGATATTTTGACGGTCGGGATTGTTACCCACGCACAAAATCTTCGGCTCGTTCGGGTTGTTGATGTCCAATGAAAAATCATCGCCTGTCATAACCCAATACAACTGCGGTGATATCATTCGTGACAAAGGGATTTTAGCCGATGCAATTTGTCCCTGCAACTGGTCTTGTGCTCCGCCTTGCCAAGCATCCATAAATGGTGAAAGATAGTTTTCCAAATCAGGATACGAAGTTAAAATGGTAAATACATCCGAATACTTTTTATTCAGCAATTCAATGGCGTGTGGAAAGGTGCAATACTTACCATTCTCGTAAATTTTTAAAAACCAGATGATAGCCGCTAAAAGAATAATTGGAGATTCGACAAAGAAATCTCCTTGTTTTTGTATCCAGCTTCTGTTGAGGTTCAACATAATCGTGTAAGCGGCTTCGTAAGCATCGGATATGTCAGTCATAAAATCTGGATTGAGCGGATTGCAACGATGGCTCTTGCGTGGATCGTCAAAGTTGATGACGTAGAACTTTGGTTTTATTTCGTACTTATTCTGATGTTTCAATAAATGATTATAAGCAATAGTAGAAAGGTCGTCAAACTTGAAATCGTAGATATACATCGAAAAACCTTTTTCAATTTGTTGCTTGATATAATTGTTAACGACGGCATACGATTTACCAGAACCCGGAGTCCCCAAAACAATCGTTGCTCTGAAAGGATTTACGATATTGATCCAGCCCTTGTGTTCCTTTTTATTGTACCAAAATTTAGTAGGCAGGTTTACGGAATATTCATTTTCCATCAATTTGGTTTCCTGCATAAAACTTTCGTTCTCCATATTGAAAACATCATCCATCAGGTTGTTTTTCAATAACCTGCTTATCCAAACCCCAGCCATCAGCAAAGCAATATAACCTAGTCCGATAGTCAGTATATAAAAGAATGTGCCAATGATGGGCGACAACTTTAACAGTGGTGTATTCAGAAAGAACAGCAAAAAACCAATTCCCAAAGCCACGTAAATCTTTGACCAGGTTATCTTCTCGTTCTTCACGCCTTTGGTTCCCAAACAGCTTAAAGCCAATAACACGATTGCAAATACTTTGGTATATAAAGTATGCGAAAACAAACCGGCTGTTCGGTCAAAATTCCCTAATATTTTATTGATTACTTCTAGTGTCCAGCCACGTTCCATAAAGAAACCATAACAAAACCAATAAAGATGCATCAGTACTAATAGAATACTAACTGCTCTCATAAAAGCCATTATTTTGGCTAAACCTCTTAAATCGTCTTCTCCTTGCATTATTTTTAATTTTAATGTTCGGGCGTGAATTTAAAGACTATAAAGATTGGCTTTGGAAAAGTGGTAGTGGATGGCGGTGAGTGGCAGGGTTCGGCTGGGTCATAAGAGGTATAGCTTCTATACCCCTTTTATATAGTAATATTTATAGGTAGTAAAATAAAAATACTTTAGTTATATCGACCTTCTTTTGTTTTATACCCGTCAGCAACATTTTTTGTCCTGCTGAATTGGTGGACAAGCAACACTTCCGTAGCTACAATAAACACAGCAGTCGCCTTGTTTTGGTTTTAGAACTTGTTTGCATTTTTCACATTCGTAAAAATATTGGCAAGCGTCTGTCGGCATTGTTTCTTCTTTCTTATGTCCGCAGTTGGGGCAAGTTATTGTTGATTGTAATTTGATTTCCATTTTAATTTTCTTTTTTGTCGGTTACAGAATATCCTGTTGAGTTTATTGCTTTTTCGATTTCAGAAATATTTGTTTTTGAGTTGTCAAATTCTATGATTGCATTTCCATTTTCATATGAAGCGTTTGAACTTATTATTCCTGTCAATTTATTTACTTCGTGATTTACGTGTTCTTCGCAACTCGCACAAGTCATTCCGCTAATCGTAAATTTTACTTTTTGAATATTGGATTTGTCCACTACTATGATTTGCTTTTCTTTCTTTGGGTAGAAAATGCTTGAATAGTATGGAAAGGCAAGCATAACGATTGCAAATGCTGTTACAATTCCTAAAAACATTTTTGACTGAATGAATTTTGGTTTTTCTTCTGTCTCACAGTTGCAGTCAATTTGCTTTTTAGGTTTCAACTTTTGATACCAAGCAAAACCAAGAACCAAAATTGTCAAACCGATAAAATACGGTCTGAAAGGTTCGAGCCAAGAAAAAGTAGAAGCAAGTCCGCTTGTTCCTGCTACTAAAGCCAAGACTGGAGTAATACAACACAATGAAGCTGCAATTGCTGTTAAAAGTCCTGCTCCGATTAGTTTTTTGTCAGTTTTCATAATGTTTCTAAAATTTTGTTTTCGTCAAGTATTTTAAAAAACGGTTTCAGCATTTTTTCATATTCCTTGGTCAATGAATAAAAAATAGTTTGGGCCTCCCTGTCTGTTTCTACTAGATTACGGTCTTTAAGTTTTCGTAAATGTTGTGAAACTGCCGAGATTGTCATTCCAAGAACGTCGCTCATATCACAAACACAGAGTCGTTTTTCTTCGTAAAGTAGGAAGAGAATTTTAAGTCTTACGGTATTTCCTGCCAATTCAAGCCCATTCGATAAATAATCAAACGAATCGTTAAGCTCTAAAACCCGGTCTTTACAGCGGTTTATTTGTTCAATGTCTGCTTGTTGACGTATACAAGAATTATTACCCATAGTGCAAATATAGTTAATTCGTTTATTTAAGCAAATGCTAAAATACAATTTAACAAATCGTTTTAAAAGCAGATTTTAATTCCAAAAGATGACTTACTATAGTCTTCTTTTCTTTTTCTTCATCCTATTAGCAAAATCCTGTTCCTCGTAATCTTCCCCCTGTGCTTCAGGTATGAGCAAACCTCCAAAGGCTTCTATCAAACCGTCTTCGTGTTTTTCAGTATTTAAGAAGTCGAACAAATGATGTGGTTCTTCCGCAGGTAAATCCTCCGTATCAGTTGGTTTGGACAATTTTGGCAGGGGTGCAACTGGCTCTTTAATCTCCGCTTTGATATTATTGTTCCAATAATCATTAAAGGTATTGGCAGAAAGTTCTTTTGCCAATCGTGAACCGTTCCAAACACTTTTAGAGTTGTGGTCAATGAACGACATACCGTAAATTCGTCCGGTATCGTTTCTGCGTATCACTACATTGATACCTTGCTCGCCTAACTGTTTTTTAAAGCTCAATTCGTCAACCGTTGATTGCAGGGCAATGGTAACGGCTGATTTTAAAGTCTGTTTGGTTGCGGTATCTTTCAGGGTTGTTTTGCATTTCGCAAAATGCAATTCCAAAGCCGGAAGCCCTGCGTTCTTTCCGAAAAACGAAGCCTTGAACGGATGTCCTGCTTTTTCGCCTTTCTCATTCAATGGAATGTACAATAAACCCTGCTGTGCCTTTCCGTGTAATTCTCCCTCCACTTTCTCGGTGGTAATATTGAACAGGGAAAGCAAAGCATTGTATTCTCCCAAAGTTTGGTATTGATAATAGTTCGGCAAGTGGCGAATGACCGAAGCAATCTGACTTTTTATATCACTTGCCCGATAATCCACCGGACGAAAAACCTTATCATTGTGATTACGTTCTTTGTCCGTTGCGGGTATCAGACCGTGTTTTCTTTCCAGTTCACGGCATACACTCATAGACCGCATTTTCTCAAAACTATCCGAAATTTTCACGCCCTGTTCGTCCACGCAGACCGATACGATATGGATATGACTACGGTCAATATCGGTATGTTTGAAGACCACAAAAGGCTGTTCGCCGTAACCCATTTCACGCATATATTCTTCCGCCATTTCCCTAAACTTATCATCATCTACATTATCCTTGGGATCAGGATTGAGCGAAATATGCAACGTATGTTTCTCGGTATTTCGGTTGGCGATGAGATAAGGAGCAAAAGATTGGGCTAATTGTGCTACGGAATAATGTCCGTTAGCAGTTTCAATTATCTTATTGGCGAACAAAATTTGTCCATTTTCGTTCTCCACTTTGAGCTGATTATATGCCAAGGCTCCGTATAAATTTGCGCATCTACCAATTTTCGCAATCATTTCTGCTGTTATTTTTTCAGATATTTTACATCAAATTCTTCCGTTATCTGGACAATTTCTTTAAACAAGGCGGTCATTTCAGCCGTATGTTTTTCCAATTTATAGAGATATGCTGCTGCCTTTTTCTCCGAAAAGTTCTTATACAATAGCTTTACGACCTGATTATAATTCACGCCAATAGATCGAAATTGACTGTGAAACGAAGTCAATCGCATATAAAAATCAATTGTTCCTTTGTCTATTTTAACAGATTTTATCGTCTTATCGAAGATGCAAGAGGTTATAAAATGTGCCTTAACCTGCATACCGGACTTTTCAAATAAGTCAAGAAAACGGGCATGCTCTTCCTCATTAAAGGAAATCGTGTACCGGATTTTAGCGGGATCGTTTTTTAGAGGACGCCCGCCCTTTTTTAACTGCTTTCTGCTGTTTTCATTCATCACTAATCCATTTTTAATTCATACAAAACGCCGACTTCGGAGGACGTTTTCTGCCCCCGGCAGGGCAAGTTGTTTTGAGCATCGGAAATCTTTTCGAGATGCTCAAAACACAACTTGCCGTGTTCCGGTGAACACAAAAATCCGCCCTCCGGGACGGATTGGATTTAACAGGGAAAAACGGCTTGATGCCGTAGCTGTTAAAGTCCATTTTGTCAATTTGATTTTGCATAAATCCGTTAATAAAAATCTACTTACAAAGTAAAGCGCTCTTTACGAAAGGATTGCACTACAACAGAGTGCCAAACACTGCCTTTGAACGCCAAATACTGCCATACATCATTTACCGGATAAATCAATCGCTTTATTTGCATCAAAGTTTTAGGGCAGGTTGTAAAAAATGTAATGAGGATAAAAAATAAATTGGGTTTTAGTACAGAAATTTTGGAATAAAAGCATAGGGTTTTAAAAACATAAAACTGTAAAAGCATAAAAGCGGTAAAGCAATTTACAAGTTGTAAGGTTTTCCAGTTGCTAAAAATGATTACCCACCAAGCGGTAATAAAAGCAAATAACAATCAAGAAAATTTCCAAAAGGGGAATACAGGCATATAGGAAATAGGTACTATTTAAATAAACCAATATTCAAACCTGCCAAACAAATAAAATGTGTAACAATAAATCTTTAAATAATGGAAACAAAAAAGAAAACTTTAAAAATTAGTTTTTCAACGCCTAAAGGCGGTGTTGGAAAATCTACTATGACCGCATTACTTTCAAGTGTATTGCATTATCGTTTAGGTTTTAATGTCCTTGTAATGGATTGTGATTTCCCACAACACAGCTTAGCCAATATGAGGGAAAGGGATTTGAAAACTATTATGCAGAATGATTACCACAAAAGAGCTGCAATGAAGTTGTATCAAAGTATCAATAAAAAAGCATATCCGATTATCAGTTGTAAACCGGAGGATGCCTTGTCAAAGGCTTTAGAATACGTAAATCAATCTGCAATAGAGCCTGATATAACTTTTTTTGATCTTCCCGGAACAGCTAATACAAAAGGTGTGCTCACGACCTTAAGAACAATGGATTTTATTTTTTCTCCAATTAGTGCTGACCGTCTAGTTATGGAAAGTACACTGAGCTTTACTAAAGCATTCCTTGGCTTGCCCGAAACGGAGGAGAGTAATGAAGATCAGAAAATGTGGATGTTTTGGAATCAGGTAGATGGTCGAGAGAAAACAGGAATATACGAGGCTTATCAAAGCGTTATTAACGAACTCGATTTATCTGTGATGAATTCTCGGATAATGGATAGTAAACGTTTCAGAAAAGAGACGGACGATACACCGAACAGTGTATTTCGGTCAAGTCTGTTACCTGCCGAACCTCAACTAATGAAAGTAACGAGACTGGATTTATTTATTGAAGAATTTTTAAAAATTGTTAATCTCTAAAATAGTTAAGTATGTCAACAGATAAGAGAAGAAAAGATTTTGATAAGCCCGATGTTGATGAAGAATTAATCATGAATATCATGAGTGGTAATCAATCTGTTACTATACCCGAAGTTATTCAACAACAGAAAATACAGAAGGAAACAAAACCAAAAGCCCGCAATAGCTCCCTAAAGAAGGTGGATTATGAGGAGACATTTCTGGTCAATCGTTTTCCTTCAGGTCGAAACGGAAAGGTCGTTTACATTCGTCCAGAATATCACGAAAGGTTGTTACGTATAGTACAATTAACAAGAGAAGAAAAGACTACACTCTATTCTTATATCGACAACATTCTTGAACACCATTTTAGAGAGTACGGGGACGATATTACAGATTATTTCAACGAACGTTTTAAACCAATTTTATAGTTATGGAAATTGTAATAGTAATATGCCTGCTGATCGTCATTGTCCTGCTTTTGCAGGATAAGATTATCATTAAGAAAAGGTCAAAACAAAAACCTCCGCAAAAGAAAGTCAATCCGGATCTGCCCGATATTATGGGACAGCCCAAACCCGTAGAACGCCTTTCAGTGCCAAACACTGCCAATGAACGCCAGATTGAGGAACCAGAGGTAAATCCCGATAATTTAGACATTGAATACGACGAAAATGAAAACAGGAGTATTCAGATTCCGCAGGAAGAGCTGGATGAAGTTTTTAGCAATCAACCTGATTTTGAAGAAGAGGAAGAAGAATGGAACAGGTACGGAATATCTGGTGGCGATAATGGTTTTGCCCAAGGGGTTACCTTTGAAGAACTAAGCTCCGTGGGGATGTTGCTTCAGCAAGAAAAACTGGAGTCATCTCAAAAGGAAACAGCGATAGCAATCGTTCAGAAAATACAGGGAACCGAATTATTTAGTCTGCTGGAAAATTCTATAGCGGGTGCATCCAGTAAAATTGCCAAGCTATTGGATAGCTCACTCTCATCTGAAACGGAAATCAGTTCTTCCACTTTGCGGAACAATGATTTAGATGATTTTGATATTGGGGAGTTTGTCTGAAACGGAATTATTTTAATTGAGCCTGAAAAACTAAATTTCAGGCTCAACTTATTTTTACATTTACTTTGCCAACTTCAATATTCTGTAAGCCCCTCTTGCTACAATTACAAATACAATAGCTCCAATAATCAAATCTGGATAACTTGAATTGAGCCAATTAACTAAAAGACCAGCAACAATAACTCCCGAATTGATAATGACATCATTTGATGTGAATATCATCGAAGCCTGCATATGCGCTTCTTTACTTTTGTTCTTTTGTAAAAGATAAAGGCAAAATACGTTTGCAATCAATGCTAAAACTGAAACGACAATCATTGTCTTGAAATCGGGCATAGCTTCAATTCCCATACAACGTCTGATTACTTCAACGAAACCTATAATAGCCAGTAAGACTTGGAAGTATCCTGCAAATCTGGCGATGTTGTTTTTTAAAGCGATTGTTCCACCCACGGCGATTAATGCCAATGCGTAAACGACACTGTCGGCAAGCATATCCAAACTATCGGCTACCAACCCCATTGAGCCTGAAAAAACACCGAATAACATTTCCAATCCAAAGAACAGGAAGTTGATAATCAATACGATCCAAAGTAATTTCCGTTGCTTGTTGCTTGTATCTGTTTCAACAACGAAATTACTTTTTTCGGTTGAAACCAATGTCGTATTTAGATTCAGTGTTCCCAGAGCCAAAAAAATTGGCTCTGGGTTTCCATCGTGATAAACGTCTAATTTTCTATTGGCTATATCGAATTCCAATCCTTTTACCGTATCAAAGTCTTGCAGTTTCATACGGATTAATTGCTCCTCGCTTGGGCAATCCATTTTAGTTATATTGAATATGGTTTTTTCCATTTATTTTAAAGCTTAAATTTTATTCCTCCGTTAATCACAAATCCGTCCAAAGGTGCATAAATGTCTTTAAAAACTGGATTGGTTATTGTTCCTGTATAAATGCTGTCAAAGCGTGTTTGTCGGGTGTCGAGGAAGTTTTCAAAGTTGATGTACAGAGAAAATCTTTCCCAAATCTTTTCAGCCATAAATCCAGTAATAAAGTAATCTTTGCCCGTAGTTCCATTATTCAGTTTTTGGCGACTGAAATAATAGGCTTCCAGACCAATTTTCCATTTGTCTTCTATTTCATACATCAGGATGGAATTAATGCGGTGTTTTGGTGTTAAAGGGCTTTCTACAGTCGTTCCATTATGGTGTAATCGGGCATCTGTATAGGTATAACCCAAAAACAATTTCAGGTCATCATAACCAATTTTAATATTGGTTTCTGTTCCTTTGGTATGGATGTAGCCAGGAGAATTAACAAACTGATACAGATTTGCCGAGGAGTTTTCAAGTAACAAGGGATTATCCAAATAGGTGTAAAAGAACAATTGATTTATGCTAAATGACCAATCTTCCCCAATGTAGGTGCGGTAATTGATGTCTGCATTTGCTCCATAACTTTTTTCCAATTTATTGGTCTTGTCGTCAATGGGCATTACATTTTGATATTGTAGGCGTTCGCTTTCTTCCGTAAAAATGGTAGGTGTTTTATAGCCAAATCCACCACCAACTCGTGAAGTTAAGCCCTCGGCAATGTGGAATAGAGCCGAAACTCTCGGTAAGAATACCACCCCATAATCCACAACATAATCCGTTCTAAAACCTGTTTCCAATTGAAACCAATCCGTAGCATTAAAAGAATTTTGTACAAAAGCACCGAATGTAGTCTGATTATAATCTCTCAACGGAGATGCCATAATCTGCTTTTCTTTGAAATTATCCGTCCAAATATTAATACCTGTGACCCATTCCGATTTTTCAGTACTGTTGGTGTAGTTGGCTTCGGTAAAACTTGCTGTTTGTGTTCCCTCAAACTGATAGTTTGGAATGGTAGTATTTCGGTTAAAATAACTTACACTATTTTTGACTTGAACAGTACTGTTTTCATTGATGATATGGTCGAAAACAAATTGTGTGGAATAGCGTTGTGTTTTATTTTCCTCAAAATATTGGTTTGTATTATCTCCATTTCCTTTGATGTAAAGCATATCACCTCCCAAACGGCTCTCGATCGTTGTGTTGATACCGAAGTTCAGTTTCGTCTTTTCATTGAAATAAACGAAGAGCTTCGGATTCAGTACATAGCGTTCGAATTGTGGAATAGCGGATAGTCCGTTCTTAGCAGGATCATAAGCTGCGTTACGGTTATGGGAAGCAAATATAGTTGTTCCAATTTTATTAAACCTTTGTCCATAAAAGCCGTTTATATCCAAACCCCTGCCGGATGTTCCATTGAGGTGAAAACCTAAATCTCTCTCATAGGTCGGCGTTTTGGAAATCAGATTGACCAGTCCAGCTATTGCTCCGCCTCCATATAGTGTAGATGTAGAGCCTTTGATGACTTCTACTTGTTTGAGGTCAAGTGGTGGTATCTGTAACAAACCCAATCCACTTGAAGCACCTGAATAAATGGGGAAACCGTCTTTCAGGATTTGTGTATATCTTCCATCAAGTCCCTGAATACGAATACTTGCATTGGCACTGGTAGGCGAAGTGGTTTGTACGTGAATACCTGTGCTTTCCGCTAAAAGCATACGAATATCTCCCGGTTTCATGTTCCCTTTTTCGCCCAGTTCTTCACTTCCAATAAATTCAATACGGGTAGGGATATTTTGTATACTCCTTGTGCTTCTTGTGGATGAAATGACAACTTCCTCTAACTCCTCTGAACTTTCTTTGAGTAAGATTTCAATAGGACTGTTGTCAGCTAATGGAAATTCCAATGTATCTATATAGTCGTTAAAACCGATATAGCTAAAATGTATTTCCTGTATCCCATCAGGAATATTTTCTATTATGATGAGACCGTTTTCGTTTGATGTAGCGGCAAGCGAGGTTCCTTTTATAGATGCTGTCACTCCAATCAAAAGATTTTTGTTTTCACTGTTTCTAATAACAGCATTTAAAGTGTTTTGTGCAAATACACAGAGATTTAGTGTCATAAAAAATGACACAAAGACTATTTTTTTCATTGTATAAAAAAACATTAATGTTTGAAAAATGAGAATTGACGGTTTGTAGCACCGTAATCTGTTATTGTGCCGAAGACACTAAAAACATTAATTAATCTTAGGGGGTTGCCAAATGGAAGAGAGGAAGTCTGAAACAGCTGACGCTGTTATTACACCTAATTTCTTTTTAGGTTGTTGGACATAATTGGATGTTAAAGCATAAAAGGAAGTAATTACAAATCCAGTACAGGTATTGCATTTAGAAAAAGGCGAGCAACATTCCATACCGCAATCGTCGCTATCTTGTTCTTGACTATTTGTTGTTTGATTCACTAGGTCAAAACATTTATCTTCCATAAAGCTTGGCAAGGTCGATAAGACCAAAACCATTAATGCTAATATGTACGACAAGGATTTCATTTTACGAAGATAGTAAAAACCTCTCTCTTCCTGTCAACACCTCTCTATTTTCTTTATCAATTCAGCCACCCACAGCCAAACAATTCCTCTCACTGCCACTTTGTTAGAACGCTTTGATTTCTGAAACACCTTTGTCACGAAGCTCGCAAGAAGCGGGAAGACAATAACAATTTAATGTGTTTCAATTATGAAAAAACAAAGAAAAAAAGTTTTGATGGCAGTCGTTGCAATGCTATCAGGAATGGGTGCATTCGCACAAGGAAACGGTACAGCAGGTATCACCGAAGCTACCCAAATGGTCACCTCTTATTTCGACCCTGCAACTCAATTAATTTATGCCATCGGTGCCGTTGTTGGGCTAATTGGAGGTGTTAAGGTGTACAACAAATTTAGTTCGGGCGACCCAGACACAAGTAAAACGGCAGCATCGTGGTTTGGAGCTTGTATCTTTTTAATCGTTGCGGCTACCATCCTTCGTTCATTCTTCCTGTAATCCTTTGTCCTATGAGTATTTATAACATCAATAAAGGGATTGGAAGAACAGTAGAGTTTAAAGGACTGAAAGCACAATACCTCTTCATTTTCGCAGGTGGATTGCTAGGTACGCTCATCTTCGTGATGATACTGTATATGGCTGGGGTCAATTCCTACATCTGCTTGTTTCTGGGAGCAGGCGGTGCATCACTGATTGTGTGGCAAACCTTTTCATTGAACAGGAAATACGGCGAACACGGATTAATGAAAGTGGGAGCAAGAAAAAGGCATCCTCGCTACATCATCTGTCGCAAGCCTGTACACCGCTATTTAAAATTCACTCCTAAATCGAATGCCGTATGAGAAATGTATCAAAAACGACCACATTGGAAAATAAATTTCCTTTGCTGGCTGTAGAAAACAATTGCATTCTTTCCAAAGATGCAGACATTACCGCCTGTTTTGAAGTGCGTTTACCCGAACTGTTCACGGTCGCATCTGCGGAATATGAAGCCATTCATTCTGCTTGGCATAAAGCGATCAAGACCTTGCCAGATTTTACGGTTATCCACAAACAGGATTGGTACATCAAAGAGAACTACGCACCTGATTTAGCAAAGGAAGATCAAAGTTTTTTAGCTAAATCCTATCAACGCCATTTCAACGAGCGACCGTTTCTAAACCATTACTGCTACCTCTTCCTAACCAAAACCACCAAAGATCGGATGCGGATGCAGAGTAACTTTAGTTCGCTTTGCAAAGGCACGTTGATCCCGAAAGAAATCAGGGATAAGGAAGCGATCCACCATTTTATGGAAACCGTGGCGCAGTTTGAGCGTATCGTGAACGATAGTGGTTTTGTAAGCCTAAAACGCCTCACCGAAGATGACATTATCGGCACGGATGAAAAGCAAGGATTGCTGGAACAATACCTTACCCTTTCTAGAGAAGTCGGTACACCGATGCAAGACATTGCTTTAGGTGCTGAAGAAGTCCGAGTAGGAAACAAAAGGCTGTCCTTGCACACATTGTCCGACACGGACGATCTGCCTGCAACCATTTCGGCAGATACTCGATTTGAAAAGCTATCCACAGACCGGAGTGACTGCCGTCTTTCCTTTGCTGCTCCCGTAGGATTGCTATTGAGCTGCAACCACATTTACAATCAGTACATCTTCTTGGACAACAGCGAGGATAACCTACGACGGTTTGAGAAGTCTGCCCGCAATATGCATTCTTTGGCTCGGTACAGTCGGGCAAACCAGATTAACAAAGAATGGATCGAAAAATATTTGAACGAAGCACATTCATTCGGGCTTTCTTCCATACGCTCACACTTCAACATTATGGCGTGGTCGGAAGACCCTGCTGAACTCAAACAGTTGAAAAACGATTGTGGCAGCGCATTGGCTTTAATGGAGTGTAAGCCCCGACACAATACGACGGACGTTGCAACGCTTTATTGGGCAGGAATGCCGGGCAATGCCGGGGATTTTCCGAGCGAAGAAAGTTTTTACACATTCATAGAGCCTGCTCTATGCTTCTTTACCGAAGAAACCAATTACCACAATTCGCCATCCCCATTCGGGATAAAAATGGCGGATAGATTGACGGGAAAACCTATCCATTTGGATATTTCGGATTTACCTATGAAACGTGGGTTTATTACTAACCGGAACAAGTTTATACTTGGTCCGTCAGGTTCGGGAAAATCATTCTTTACCAATCATATGGTACGCCAATACTACGAGCAAGGTGCACACGTACTGCTCGTAGATACAGGTAATTCCTATCAGGGATTGAGTGAACTTATTAAAGGAAAAACCAAAGGCGAAGACGGAGTTTACTTTACCTATACCGAAGATAATCCAATAGCGTTCAACCCTTTTTATACCGATGATGGCATTTTCGACATTGAAAAGCGTGAAAGTATCAAAACGTTGATACTTACGCTTTGGAAACGTGATGATGAACCGCCGACCCGTTCGGAAGAAGTGGCACTTTCCAATGCCGTGTCCGGTTATATCGAACGTATCAAAAACGAGGATGTTTTTCCGTCATTTAATGGTTTTTATGAATATGTAAAAGGCGATTACCGTACGGTATTGGAAGAAAAACAGGTTCGTGAAAAAGACTTTGATATTGCCAATTTTCTTAATGTATTGGAACCGTACTACAAAGGCGGAGAATACGACTATCTGCTGAATTCGGACAAGCAATTAGACCTATTGTCAAAACGGTTTATTGTATTCGAGATAGATGCCATAAAAGACCACAAAATCCTGTTTCCGATAGTCACAATCATCATTATGGAGGTGTTCATCAACAAGATGCGGAGGCTGAAAGGTATCCGCAAGCTGATACTGATTGAGGAGGCTTGGAAAGCGATTGCAAAAGAAGGAATGGCAGAATACATCAAGTATTTATTTAAAACCGTCAGGAAGTTTTTCGGAGAAGCCATAGTCGTAACCCAAGAGGTCGATGATATTATCCAATCCCCGATTGTGAAAGAAAGTATCATCAACAATTCTGATTGTAAAATCCTCTTAGACCAACGCAAGTATATGAACAAGTTCGATGATATACAGGCGATGCTTGGATTGACTGAAAAGGAAAAGGCACAGGTGCTTTCCATCAATATGAACAACGATGCCGGTCGCTTGTACAAAGAGGTTTGGATAGGATTGGGCGGAACACATTCGGCAGTGTACGCAACGGAAGTGAGCCTTGAAGAATATTTGGCTTACACGACAGAAGAAACCGAAAAAATGGAAGTGATGCAACTCGCTTCCGAATTGGACGGTAACGTAGAACTCGCCATTAAGCATATCGCAATGCAACGGCGTGACAATGTAAATCAATAGTAATTAACAATCAAAAATTTCAAGACAATGAAAAAAATCCTTTTTATGGTGTGTACGGCACTAATGCTTACCGTAGCACCGTCCGCAAAAGCTCAATTTGTAGTCACTGACCCTGCAAATTTAGCATCAGGTATTCTCAATTCTGCGGATGAAATCGTACAGACTTCTTCCACTGTAAGCAATGTGGTCAAGAACTTCAATGAGGTTAAGAAAGTGTACGAACAAGGCAAGGAATATTACGACAAGCTAAAAGCCGTAAACAACCTTGTGAAAGATGCGAGAAAAGTACAACAGACTGTTTTGCTGGTCGGCGATGTGTCGGAAATGTACGTTCAAAACTTTGGGAAAATGATGAACGACCCGAACTTCTCCGCACAGGAATTGACCGCAATCGCAAACGGCTATTCGGCTTTGCTGAATGAAAGTATCGAACTGCTCAAAGAGCTGAAACAGATTGTATCTTCTACAAGCCTGTCATTAAATGACAAAGAGCGTATGGATATTATCGACCGAGTATATAAAGAGGTCAAAGAGTACCACAGCTTGGTAAGGTACTACACGAATAAAAATATCTCTGTCAGTATCCTGCGAGCAAAGAAACAGAACAACACCAAACGAGTACTTGACTTGTATGGAACTCCTAACCAAAAATATTGGTAAGCTATGGAATTTCAAAATCTGCACGAAGTCCTACGCTCATTGTACGATGAGATGCTCCCACTGTCCGCCGATATGGCGGCAGTGGCTAAGGGAGTAGCCGGATTGGGGGCTTTGTTCTATGTCGCCATAAAAGTATGGCAGGCATTGAGTAGAGCCGAGCCTATTGATATGTACCCATTGCTCCGTCCGTTCGCATTAGGTATCTGTATTATGTTCTTTCCGACTATCGTATTGGGAACAATCAATGCGGTGCTAAGTCCGGTGGTACAAGGTACACACGCCATACTTGAAAATCAAGTGCTTGACCTCAATGATTTGCAGGCTAAAAAAGACCTCTTGGAACGTGAAGCAATGCTACGAAACCCCGAAACCGCCTACTTGGTATCAAATGAAGAATTTGACAACAAGCTCGATGAATTGGGTTGGTCGCCCTCGGATTTGATAACAATGTCGGGTATGTATATGGATAGGTTTGCTTACCAAACCGAGCAAGCCATTAAGAATTGGTTTCGTAACCTCCTTGAAGTGCTGTTCCAAGCTGCTGCATTGGTCGTGGATACGATACGAACATTTTTCCTAATCGTGTTGAGCATATTGGGGCCGATAGCCTTTGCGATTTCAGTGTGGGACGGTTTTCAGTCCACACTTACGCAATGGCTGACCCGATATGTGAGCGTTTACCTGTGGTTGCCCGTCGCCGACCTGTTCAGCTCAATGCTTGCCAAAATCCAATCCCTGATTATCGAAAAGGATATACAGATGCTTGCTGACCCGACCTATATACCCGATACGGGTAATACGGTGTACATCATCTTTATGATTATCGGTATCGTGGGATACTTTACTGTACCAACCGTTACAGGCTGGGTAATTCAGGCTGGTGGTGCTGGAAACTTTACCCGAAACGTGAACCAAGCCGCTATGAAAGCCGGAAACGTGGCAAGTGCCGGAGCTGGTTCTGCTGCCGGAAATATCGGAGGTCAGCTACTCAAAAAATAATGTAAAACGAATAATCATTTAAAAAAATGGAATTTAAAACTTTAAGAAATATAGAGAATAGCTTCCGGCAGATACGTCTGTACGCAATAGTGTTTGCCGTTCTCTGTATTGGTGTAGTAGGATTTGCCGTATGGAAATCGTACAGCTTTGCCAATGAGCAACGCCAAAAAATCTATGTCCTTGACAATGGCAAATCTTTGATGCTTGCTTTGTCACAAGATGCGAGCATCAACCGACCTGTGGAAGCAAGGGAACACGTCAGACGTTTTCACGAGCTTTTCTTTACGCTTGCACCCGATAAAAATGCTATCGAGAGCAATATGGCAAGGGCATTCAACCTTGCCGACAAATCAGCTTTTGACTATTACAAAGACTTGTCGGAGAAAGGGTATTACTCCCGTATCATATCAGGGAACGTACAGCAACGCATTGAAGTCGATAGTGTCGTGTGCAATTTCGACAATTATCCCTATTCGGTGAGGACGTATGCCAAACAGTTTATCATACGGTCAAGCAACGTAACACGCCGTAACCTGATTACTTCCTGCTATTTAGTGAACTCTGTAAGGTCGGATAATAACCCACAAGGGTTTAATATCGAAAAGTTCGCAGTAGTTGAAAATCGGGATATAGAAGTCATTAACCGATAAAATTAAGGCTATGAAACAGTTACTTGATTTGGATACATTTGCAAAAACGCTGACCGATAAAGGTTATGACGGTTATTTTCATACACAGGCTGATTATCCCGACAAAATCAAAAACAGCATCAGTAGGTTTTTGGAGGCTTGTGAGAACGGTACGGACAAACTATATAACCCTGATAGATTTTTACTGAACACTTACCTCGAATGGAATGGAGAAGATAAACCTTACACCCAATGTCATATGTACTTGAAGTACGAAGACAACAAATTCGATGTGCGGAAAATGGAGATTGAAAGGAAAGACCGTTACGGGCATTTAATGAAAAAAACGGAATTAATAAACCTTACAACAGGAACAGTTCCGACCCGAAAAGAAGCTATCGCTTTGGTGTCCGACACGCCTAAACAAAAAATTCCCTCCCCAAAAAGAGGGTTTAGAATGTGATAACCCATAATCATTAAAGTATGAAAAAATTAAGGGAGAAAATGGATAGGTATTTTGACAGGCTGGACGACCGTTGGCGGTCTTTGCCCGTAGGCAAACAGCACCTTTATACGCTTTACTTCTTTGTCGGTTATCTGCTCCTGACCGTAGGGGTGGTCGCCAAAGTATGGTACGATACCAAACAGTCAAAAAACGATATGCACATAGAGCATATCGAAAACCCCGTCCTCAAAAAGAACGAAAGCCCTGCAAGATTGCAGGACACATTATCAACAATTTTAAAAAATAGGATTTATGAAAGAAAATGAAAACAAAAAGTCGGTTGTTCGGGTAACTGAGGGAAACCCGAACGAAACCGCTGATGTACTGCAAAACGGTACAGAGAACAAAACGGAAAAACTCAAAAAGCCATTGATTTTTGGTTTAATGGCTATTGTTTTCGTGGGTTGTATGTATTTGATTTTTAAACCGTCGGAAGACAAAAACGAAATCGAGAACATTGGTCTGAACGATGCCGTTCCACAAGCTACCGAAGCCGGACTGCCCGACAATAAGGGCAAGGCTTATGAGCTTGAAATGCTCGAACAGAAAGACCAAGAGAAACGTAATGCTTTGGCTACGCTTTCAGATTATTGAAACACAGACAACAGCGATGAACCGATTGACGAATTTGCCGACGAAGAAGAAAGCTACGGCTATGGTAGTGGCAGAAATTCGGGGAGAAACGGCAATCCTGCACTGAACAGCTACCGCAATATGCAAAGTACATTGGGGTCATTCTATAATGACGACAATTCGGAAACAATGGAACTTCGCAGACAGTTGGACGAACTCAAAGAGCAATTAGCGGAGCAAAATCTACCCAAGCCTGTAACCGTAGATGACCAGCTTGCTTTAATGGAGAAGTCCTACGAAATGGCGGCAAAGTATCTTCCTGCCAATACGAACACAAGCACCGCAGAAAATGCACCTGCAAGCGGTACGGCAACAGGAACAACGGGAGCTAACCAAAAAGAGCATTTTGTAGCGTTTACTCCTACAAGAAAAAACACCGTATCTGCTTTGTATCGTGAGCCATCAGACAGCGAGTTTTTGGAAAATTGGAGCGAAACCCGAAATCGAGGCTTCTATACTGCTGGTGCTACCGAGCAAATTGTACAACCAAAAAACAGTATCAAAGCCTGTGTACACGATGCACAAACGGTTGTCGGCGAAACGGGTGTAAGATTACGATTATTAGAGCCTGCCAAAACCCCAATCCGTACAATCCCACAAGGAACGATTGTAACTGCCAATGCCAAGTTTCAGGGAGGACGTTTACAGCTCAAAATTACCTCTATCGAATTAGAGGGAAATATTATCCCTGTGGATATTACCATTTACGATTTGGACGGACAGCAAGGTCTTTATGTTCCTTACTCTCCTGAAATGAACGCCCTAACCGAAATGGCTGGCAATATGAGCCAAACAGGAGGAACGAGTGTGATGCTCACACAAAATGCCGGACAACAAGTTGCTGCCGATTTAAGTCGTGGCGTAGTACAAGGAATTTCGGGCTATTTCGCCAAGAAAGTACGCACACCAAAAGTCACGCTAAAGGCAGGACATCAGGTCTTTCTGGTATCAAAACAATAATTGTATAACTCAAATATTTAAACAAATGAAAAATCTTTTTAAAACCTTTTGGGCGGTTGCCCTGACCATCGGCTTTGCTGTAACTTCTTTTGCACAAGATAGTGCGAAAATCAAAGCTCCACTTGCATTAGGCAAGATTGAGCCATACAAAATGGACGTTACCTACGACAAAACTTCGCATTTGATTTTTCCAAGTGGTATAAGATATGTGGATTTGGGCAGTGAGTACCTGATTGCCGGAAAAGCGGAAGATGCAGAGAACGTCCTGCGTGTAAAGGCAGCCGTTAGGGATTTTGAACCTGAAACAAACTTTTCCGTTATCACAAATGACGGACGTTATTACTCCTTTGACGTGTATTACAGTCGGTATCCCGATGCGTTGAGCTATGACCTGCTGACAATGCAAAAGGCAGTAGATAAAACCAACGGAAATGATGTGCTGTTTGAGGAATTGGGCAACAATTCTCCGTCTTTGGCAGGCTTGTTATTGGAAACCATTTATAAGAAAGACAAGCGTATCGTGAAGCATATCGGGGCTAAGAGCTTCGGAATACAGTTCATTCTGAAAGGTATCTACATTCACAACGGCAAATATTATTTCCATACGGAATTAAGAAACAAAAGCAATGTGCCGTTTGATATAGACTTTATCAATGAACTCATTTAAACTTTTAGCAAGATAAGTGCAAAAGCCAAATAATGCCAATTCAACCAGGAATTGTCCAAAGTGTCGAATCTGATTAGAAGCGTTCTGAAGCTGTCC
>NZ_JAYLLN010000022.1:0-63537 GCF_037126265.1 Sphingobacterium tenebrionis | reverse complement strand
GCCATCGCAAAATCTGGAAAGGGCTACATCGCAAAAGCGGCCTAATCAGAATATTATTTGGAGAAAATTTAATTTATTATTTGGATATATACACAGTTCATTGCGAGGAGGGGTCTACGTCATTGCGAAGAGGCACGACGAAGCAATCTTTGGACTTTGTCATCCTGAGCACAATCTTTTTGTCATCCTGAGCGCAGTCGAAGGATCTGTACGGTTAATAACGAACAGATGCTTCGACGATGCTCAGCATGACATGTGGGAAGATTGCTTCGTGCCTCGCAATGACGAGAGGCCTCGTAATGACGTGTTAAATATTGCTTCGTGCCTCGCAATGACGTAGACTCCTCGCAATGACGAGGTCTTAAACAGGAACTTCCATCAACAGAAATTCTGCTTGAGTATCTGCCTTTATCGTCACATGCTCCTCTCCAACAATACCTAACCCATCCCTGCTCTCCAATTTATGTCCCGAAACTTCCACATCCCCTTTCAACACAAAAACATACAATCCATTATGTTTATCCTTCAACACATACTCCCGTTCATAACCAGCCGAAAAATCAGCCCAATGGAACCAAGCATTTTGATGGATCCAAACCCCATCATCATCCTTCTCCGGAGATAGAATCTGCAAAAAATTGTTTTTTGCCTTATCAAAATCAATACTCAATTGATCGTATCTAGGTTCTACATTCTGCTTATTCGGAATCAACCAGATCTGCAAAAATCTTACTGGTTTTGTCTCGCTGTGGTTGTATTCACTATGTTCGATACCTGTTCCTGCACTCATTACCTGAATATCTCCCTTTTTGATCACCGAACCGGTACCCATGCTATCATTATGCGCCAATTCACCCTCCAAAGGGATCGAAATGATTTCCATATTGCTGTGAGGGTGTCTTCCAAAACCCATACCTCCTGCAACATAATCATCGTTCAATACCCTTAACGCTCCGAAGTTCATGCGTTCGGCATTATAATATCCAGCAAAACTGAATGTATGTTTAGAATGCAACCATCCATGGTTCGCATCACCCCTAGAATCTGCTTTATGCAATGTGTATTTTGCCATTTTGTTTTCCTCCAATTTTTATAACACAAAGATGCTGATATTGGTTTGTCTACGCATTGATGTATGGTAAGAAAGAACTAGATCAGCATTTCATCCTTAAAACTGTAATAACTGGAATCAGTGATGATCAGGTGGTCTATTACATAGATATCCATCGTTTTTGCTGCCGCTTGTATTTTCTTGGTGAGTGCTTTGTCGGCTTCACTGGGTTTTAAGGTACCAGAGGGATGGTTGTGGACCAGAATAAGCGAATGTGCCTGGTTGATAAGGGCATGCCGAAGGATAATTCGAATATCAACTGGTGTAAAATCATTTCCCCCTCGGCTTATTTGTTGCCTATCCAAGGGTTTACAGGAAATGGAAAGATAAATGACCCAGAATTCTTCATGTGGCAGATCCTGTAGTTGGTCCTTGATATAGATATAGGCCAATTTACTGTTGTTCAATGGTTCCTGAAGGGCTCCATCCGTCTCCTGCCTTCTCCTTCCCAGTTCTAATGCGGCTATGATACTGACCGCCTTAGCTGTTCCTATCCCCTTAAATCTGCACAGATCATTTACTTCCAATCGAGATAATCTTAGCAGATTATTATCCACACTGAGCAATATCCTTTTACAGAGTTCAACGGCCGTTTCTTCCGTCGAACCAGAACCCAAAAATATCGCCAATAGCTCGGCGTTTGTTACGGCCCTTCTCCCCAAGGTCAATAGTTTTTCTCTAGGTCTATCTGCCTCCGCCCATTCGCGGATCACCATTTTTTCCATATGACTGATTATCAAGACGCTAAGAACCCTATCTGCTTAAAGATAGAAAAATAGTACGAGAAAATGTATCTTTGTGACTTATTTCAATAATTTTGAAAACTATGAGTAAAGCAATTATCAAGACTGAAAAAGGCGACATGACTGTGGAATTCTACACAGCAGACGCTCCAAATACGGTGGCAAACTTTATCAAGTTAGCTAAATCAGGATATTATGATGGACTGACTTTCCACCGTGTAATCCCTGATTTTGTAATCCAAGGTGGATGTCCAAACACCCGCGAAGGTGCAACTGGTGTTCCGGGAACTGGTGGTCCTGGCTACAAAATTGATTGTGAATTGACTGGTGAGAACCAATACCATGACCGTGGTGTATTATCCATGGCTCATGCTGGCCGTAATACTGGAGGTTCTCAATTCTTTATCTGCCATAGCCGTAACAATACCGCTCACCTTGACCGCAACCACACTTGTTTCGGTAAAGTGATCGAAAATGTGGCTGTAGTGGATGATATCCGTCAAGGCGACAGAATCTTAGGAATTGAAGTAATCGAGGATTAATAACGTTTTATACCCATGAATTTAAGAGGATTAGTATCAGTTACTGGTAAACCAGGCCTGTTCAAATTAATCGGACAAAATAAAGGTGGTTTCGTATTGGAAACCTTAGACGCTAGCAAGCTGAAATCTGTAGTCAACCTTTCTACAACCAAAATGGCAACATTGGAAGACATCACCATCTACGGAGAAGATGAGGAAATCCGTTTATTGGATATCTTTGAAAAGATCAAAACCGATAATGTGGAAACTCCAGATGTGAAAGCTGATGGCGCTACTTTACGTAATTTTTTCCGTGAAGTTGCCCCTAACCACGATGAAGAACGTGTGTATTCTTCTGATATCAAAAAAATCATCACTTGGTACAACATCATCAAAGAACTTCCTTTGTTCGATGAAGAAGCTCCGGCTCCTTTGGTATAAGTGGATCAAAAAAAATACGAAAGGCCTATTAGCACACGCTATTAGGCCTTTTTTTTATATATTTAGCCTATGAGTCTATACGAAGAACTGAGCAGAATAGAAAACTCCCAATACCAATCCTTTTGGAATTGGTTCAAGGATAATAGTGAAAACTTTCTCCAGACCTTAAGGGCTAGAGAAAACGTAGAGGAGAATTTAATTGCCATTCTAGCACCCAAGATCGAAGAATTGGATCTGGGATTGTTTTTCCTGATAGGCATTGAGAATGATGATGTCGCGGAATTGATCTTTACTCCCGATGGGAACATACAGAACGTTTACCTGGCGGAAGAAATCGTGGCGGCAGCACCCGAGATCGAAAATTGGAGTTTCAAAGCCCTTAAACCGCCAACTAATATCCCTTCTTTTGAGATCAGGATGATGGATCTGGTGTTCAGCAAAAGTAATATCACTTTCTATCCAAAAAACCATCCGGCCTATCCAGATGAGATCGATCTGGTGATGATCTATAAGGATTGGAGGGAAGAATTGGCCGATGAAATCGTGAATGGGGTCTATATTTTCCTGGACAATTTTCTGGGTGAAGAGGCCATGATCGAAAAAATCGACCGCATCCAAGTGATTGGTCCAGAAGAAGAAGTTCCCGAAGAAATTCCTGTTGAAAAACTACCGGAATACATCAATTGGCGAGAAAAAGAATTTGTGGAAAAATACCAGGATATTACCTATTCCGATGAAAACGATAGCTATACCAGTTTTGAAACGATTCTGGAAGACGATACCCCAATCATCTCCACCATCAATACCGGCGCTTTGAACTGGGATAATAAAGCCTCCCACCCATGGATATTGGTATTGATGATCAACTTCCTTGAGGTCCATGATTCAGGCATGCCCAATCAAAAGGATTTGGATGTTTTAGGAGAAATCGACAAACTGACCTTACAATTATTACCCAATCTGGAAGGTTATATCTATATCGGTCGAGAAATCGGTGATGGAAAATGTGAGCTGTTTTTTGCCTGCAAAGATTATCGGATGCCTGCTAAGATTGCAGATTGGCTAGGATCACAGTTCAATGATGGAGTGGAGATCACGGCGGATATCTTCAAAGATAAATACTGGCAGATATTCGAACGATTCAACCAATAATTTCTTATAGAAATGGAAATAAACATTCGTCCATATGATACCAGAGATCGGGAATCTTTATTACAGGTTCTGAATTCCAATATTCCAACATATTTCCATCCGGATGAATTGGAAGATTTTAAATCCTATCTGGATAAGGAACTGGAAGATTATTTCGTTTTGGAGGTAGATGGAAAAGTGGTTGCGGGGGCAGGCATCAACTATGAGCTGTCAGAAAATCTTGCCAAACTGAGCTGGGACTTTATATCTTCCGATTGGCAACAACAAGGTTTGGGATCCAGATTGATGCAACATCGATTGGGGCACATATTGAGCAATCCAGCTATTAAACATATTACTGTGCGAACTTCCCAATTGGCGGAAGAATTTTATGCCAAGCATGGTTTTGTAGAAGTGGAAAGGAAAAAAGATTATTGGGCGGAAGGATTTGATATGGTAAAAATGCAATATGCTTTTACCAGGTAACCTAGGTTACAAAACATCAAGCAATTTTTTACGAATTTTGAAGGTATAAAGAAATGAGCGAAACACTTGATCAAGGGTATTGGAACAATAGGTGGCAGCAGCATCAATTGGGTTGGGATATTGGTTATCCCTCCACCCCATTGGTTGACTATATTAACGGCTTGGAGAACAAAGGGATTTCCATCCTGATACCAGGCTGTGGAAATGCCTATGAGGCGGCCTATTTATTGGAACAAGGGTTTAACAATATCACCGTCATCGACATTGCGGAGAAGGCTGTGGAACTGGTGAAGGAAAAGTTCGCTGGGAAAGAAGGAATCCGTATCATCCATGGGGATTTTTTCGAATTGGAAGGACGGTACGACCTCATCCTCGAACAAACGTTTTTCTGTGCTCTGGATCCTGCACTAAGACCAAAATATGTTTCTAAAATGGCCGAACTTTTAAAGACCGATGGTCAGTTGGTCGGTGTATTGTTCAATACCCAATTCCAAAGACAGGGCCCTCCTTTCGGAGGTTCAGAGGCGGAATATAGACCGCTGTTCGAGAAGTCAATGGACATAAGTGTGATGGAGCCTTGCCGGAACAGTATCCCGGAACGACAAGGAAATGAATTGTTTATCATCTTAAAAAAGAAAAATGGAAAAGATTAAAATATATGTAAGTCAATGGACCATTATGCGCTTCCTAAGGCTAATAATGGGGATACTCATCGTTATCCAAGGAGTCAAAGCAGAACAATGGTTGATCGCAGGTATTGGGGTGCTGTTCAGCATTTTACCTTTATTCAATATGGGTTGTGGGGTCAATGGCACATGTGATATTCCAAATAGAAAAAATTAAAAACATTTCTTTAGATTTGTCGTTATAAAGACATGTTGAAATTGCTCTACATACCGATAATCATGATGTGTTGGATCTTCATTCCAAAACAATCAGCGGCCTGTGAAGAGCATTCCTCCCCGAAAAAAGAAATGAGCTGTACGCATGCGCAGCAAGAAAACACTGAAGAACATGCTTCTACAGATCAAGAACATGCCTCTCCGAATAAAGACTGTTGTTCTTCCGATGGCCCATGCTGTTGCATCATTCCTATGGTACAACATACCTTTTTATTGGTACAGCATTTAGATTTTCAATTTATTGCTACTGAAAATATTACAGAATATCACTTCTATGACCAGCCGCTATCCAGTGCTGGATTTTCTAAAATTTTTACCCCTCCTAAAATAGCCTAATCTATTTCAATTTATTTAGGTAGTATTCTTACGAATATGGATGTATTCGAAGGAATCGCTAGCTTTTCTATGGATGTCATTACCCAACGGTATGACGGCTATTTTATGTGATTAAAAATTTAAGAAAATGAAAAAATTAACGATATATATCTTCATCAGTGTATTAGGTATTGGAGCATTACAGGCTCAAATCAAGAACCAGGAAACCATTACAGCAAGTATCAAGGGGAATTGCGGGATGTGCAAAAAAACCATTGAAAAAGCAGGAAACGAGAAAAACATTTCGGCGGTTAATTGGGATGCAGACAGCCAAACGGCTAGCATCAGTTTTGATAAGACAAAAACATCAAAAGAGGCCATTTTGAAGAAAATTGCGCAGGTAGGTTATGATAATGAATCATTCCGTGCCCCTGACGATGTGTATGCTAAATTGCATGAATGTTGTTTATATGATAGGGATCATGAAACGGCGGTTGCAAAAGAAGACCATGCAGGGCATATTGCTAAAAATGATCATGCAGCCCATTCAAGCCATCAAATGAACAACAGCAAGGAAACCAGTCTGAACTCGGTTTATGGCCATTATCTTGGTCTTAAAGATGCCTTGGTCGCTAGCAATGCAAATACCGCGGCATCTCATGCCAAAGAATTAAGCAAGGCTATTCAACAAGTGGATATGGGGAAATTGGAAAAATCAGAACATGATGCCTGGATGAAAGTCTATAAATCCTTGGAAAAAGACGCTTCAGCAATTGCAGCGGAGAAATCCATCGATAAACAAAGAATCAATTTCATCAATCTTTCCAACAATCTTTACAGCTTAGCAAAGGTAGCCAAAGCGGATAAGCCTCTTTATTGGCAATTCTGCCCAATGGCAAATAACAATAAAGGTGCGTTTTGGTTAAGTTCAGAGCAAGAGATCAAAAACCCTTACTTCGGCAGTAAAATGTTGACCTGTGGTTCGGTAAAAGAAAAGATATGAGAAGTCTAACGAAATACATCCTGCTCCTATTAACGGCAGTCCTGTATTTTCCGGCGGATGCACAACAGGTCGTGCGATATGATCTTTATGTAAGGGATACCATGGTCAACTTCAGCGGAAAACCAAAGAACGGGATTTCGGTTAATGGCGGTATTCCGATGCCGACATTGACCTTTACAGAAGGAGATACCGCAGAAGTGCATGTCCATAATAAAATGAAAGCAGGAACATCCCTCCATTGGCATGGGGTGTTTCTGCCTAATAAAGAAGATGGGGTTCCTTTTTTGACCCAAATGCCCATCAAAACCGATGAACCTTTTGTATATCGTTTTCCGATCAAACAGAATGGTACTTATTGGTACCATAGCCATTCAGGAATGCAGGAACAAATAGGCATGTATGGAGCCATCATATTCAATAAAAAGAAGGGTGATCCAACTTTCCGAAAGGGAATAGACGATATTCCATCCATCCCCTTGGTGCTTAGCGAATGGACAGATCTTGATCCAGACAATGTACACCGGATGTTGCACAATGCAAATGATTGGTTTGCGATCAAAAAGAACGCAGTTCAGAGTTATGCAGAAGCAATCCAGGCGGGACATTTCAAGACCAAAGTGACGAATGAATGGAAACGCATGTTGGCCATGGACGTGAGTGACGTTTATTACAACAAATTTCTCATTAATGGGGGCTCTGAAAAAGTGTATCCGGATTTCAAAGCGGGTGATAAGGTTAGGCTGCGTGTGATCAATGCCGGAGCATCTTCCTACTTTTGGTTGACCTATGCCGGTGGTAAGATCACGGTGGTTGCGAATGATGGAAATGACGTAGAACCGGTGGAAGTTGATCGTTTGATCGTTGGGGTTTCAGAAACCTACGATGTGGTAGTGACCATTCCGGAAGATGGATTTTCCTATGAATTCATGGCTACGCCAGAGGATCGGACAGGAAATTCTTCTATTTATTTAGGGAATGGCATCAAACAGTTGGTCACTCCCCTTCCTACCCTTAAGTATTTTGAGGGGATGAAGATGATGAACGACATGATGAAGATGAATGGGGATCTGGATGATATGGGCATGAAAATGACGCTCCAGAAAATGGATATGAATACGGTGATGTATCCAGAAATGGAAGATCAGCAGAAGGAGGCACATGAAGGGCATCAAATGCAGGAGAACCATAAGGGACATGATATGCAGGAAAAGCAAGATAATTCAGCGACCCATGAAGGACATGATATGAACAGTCATCAAGGGTCGGGAAACATCAAAACCCTGAATTATGGGATGTTAAAATCAACTATTCCTACTTCCCTTCCGAAGGATGCGCCTGTCCGGAACCTACATTTTGAACTGACCGGAAATATGAACCGCTATGTTTGGAGCTTGGACAATAAGGTCTTGGACGAATCGGATAAGATCCTGATCAAGAAAGGTGAAGTATTAAGGATCACCATGTACAATAACTCCATGATGCGGCATCCGATGCATCTCCATGGTCATGATTTCAGAGTGATCAATGGACAAGGCGAATATGCTCCTTTAAAAAATGTGTTGGATATTATGCCGATGGAAACCGATACTATTGAATTTGAATCCAATGCGGATGGTGATTGGTTTTTTCATTGCCATATCCTTTATCATATGATGGCAGGTATGGGTCGTGTTTTCAGCACGGAGAACCAACCTGCAAACCCTTATCTTCCCAATGAGCGGATGGGATACCCCATGCTCCAGAAGGAAAGCAACATGGCTCATTTCATGATCCAAAATGATTTTGCCACGAATGGGAATGATGGGGAATTAATGGCCCATAATGCGAGGTATAGCTTGACCACGGAATGGCGCTTGGGTTATAATAAGATGCATGGTTATGAGGTGGAAACCCATTTGGGAAGGTATATTGGGAAGATGCAGTGGTTTATGCCTTTTGTAGGTTTTGATTATCGATATCGAAAAATGGAAAACCATGAATCGGAGAAGAATCTTTTCGGCCAAGCGAATAGTAAGGATGAACGGGCTTTGTTCAGTGCAGGATTTGCTTATACTTTACCGATGCTGGTTCGGTTTCAGGCGGAGGTTTATCATGATGGAACGTTGAGGTTGGGGTTAATGCGGGAGGATATTCCTTTGACCAAGAGGCTGAGAGGTGGATTTATGGTGAATACGGATAAGGAGTATATGTTAGATCTGAGGTATATTTTG
Organism: Sphingobacterium tenebrionis; assembly: GCF_037126265.1. Taxonomy (NCBI): domain Bacteria; kingdom Pseudomonadati; phylum Bacteroidota; class Sphingobacteriia; order Sphingobacteriales; family Sphingobacteriaceae; genus Sphingobacterium; species Sphingobacterium tenebrionis. Next base: position 54,674 of record NZ_JAYLLN010000022.1, on the reverse strand, counting down.
ACGAAGAATTTTGGTGTGCGAGGTCATTATGATTCGGATATGGGTTATGGGATTGGGTTGAGTGTGAATTATTAAACCTACGTCATTGCGAGGCACTGCGTCATTGCGAGGAGGCATTACCCCGTCCTTGCGAACCATCCGTCATTGCGAGGAGGCACGACGAAGCAATCTTTACACTAATCGAAAGATTGCTTCGTTCCTCGCAATGACGTAATTTTCGCAATGACGTTGTTTTTGCAATGGCGTTGTTCTCCCTATTACATTTTTCCTAAATATCCCTTTTATACCCTGGCTTATCCATCATCTTATCCAAAGACATCGGGCCAGAACCTACTACCACAAAATAACAAAGCAACAACAACACCACCAAAGACAACCAGAACTCCGAATTCAGAAAACTAAATCCCTGCGTGATATTCACGAAAAACACCGCACCTATCAAAATCGGGATCTGTATCAACGCCGCTAACCTCGTCGCAAACCCCATCATGATAAAAATACCACCTACCAAATGCGCAAATACCACATAATGTACCGCCCCCCAAATAGAAAGCTGAAAATGCGTTCGCTCAATTAATGCAGCTACGGAATCCCTGTCCATAACAAAACTTACACCTTTGGCAAAAATCAAAATGCCGAGTGCAATCCGGATGAAATCAATCCACCTTGGATGGTGATGATCTCCCCAATATTCAATTCGTTGAATTAGGTTCATAATAACCTCCTTTTTTAATTGGTCATACTAAAACAACGAACAATAACCCGCTGATATTGTGTGGATTATTATCAAATATTTTTAGATCAGTTCAATATCAACTCAATAACCGGAATTTCCACATTCGGTTTTACCACCGGCAGATCCATGATCAGATCATTCTCTCTGGCCGTAATCGCCATGTGCTCCCCATCGTTGGATTTTGTCCTGGAGGTATATTTAACTTCCGAATTATCATGCAGAAATTGCGCATATTTCACCTTCCCTTTAAAATTTGGCAGATAAAGCGTTTTGAAAGGATATTGCAATAAATGAACATACAAACGCTTGGTCTTCGGGTTATAGGTCAACAACGTATTACCCGGTTTCTGAAAATCCGCAGGCGCCTCTGTACAGCCGTAAATAGATGCCGAGTGGAATTTCATCCATTTCCCAATAGCTTCCAATCGATCATTTGCCCGATCATCAAAATTCCCTCTCGCTGTTGGCCCCACATTCAGTAACAGGTTACCGCCCTTACTCACCACCTCGATCAGCATGGCGATAAGCTGGTTGGAGGACTTCCAGGTGTTCTCATCCCTATGGTATCCCCAAGATCCCGAAAAAGTCTGGCAAGTCTCCCAAGGAACCCTCACCCCGTTAAAAGTCGGCCACTCATTCGGCATGAATTGTTCTGGCGTTTTATAATCCCATCCCCAAGCTTCAGCTCCCATATCCAAACGATCATTCATGATGATGTTAGGTTGCAGCTCCCGCGCCAGTTTGATCAGTCCCTCGCTGTCCCAATCCTTGTTTCCTTTGCCATTAGGCCCCGGATACGAAAAATCCCAGAACAACAGATCGATCTTTCCATAATTGCCCAGCAATTCCCTGACCTGCTCCTTCAAATACTTCCGGAAATTATCCATATTTTTACCCGAATTCGTGGCGATGGCTTCCTGGTTGCCTCTCAGAGGATGCGTATTATCAATGGTAAAGTCTGGATGGTACCAATCGATCACCGAAAAATAGAAACCCACTTTCAGTCCGTTCTTACGGCAGGCTTCCACAAAAGGTTTCAACAGGTCTTTTCCATAAGGTGTTTTGGCCGCATTGAAATTGCTCGATTTGGTATCCCACAAACAAAATCCCTCATGATGCTTGGCGGTTAACACCACATATTTCATCCCGGCATTCTTGGCCGCTAAAGCCCATTCTTCGGGATGGTATAAGTCAGGATTAAAAAGATCAAAGTATTTCTTCTTATAGGTTTCATGGTCGGTTCTTTCGATCTGCTGAACCCATTCATGCCGTGCTGGCAAGGCATACAATCCCCAATGGATGAACATTCCGAATCGGTCGTTCTTCCACCAGGCCATCCGTTCTTCTTTGTTATCAATGGATTTTTCCTTCCAGTCTTTTCCTTGGGCAACGGCTTGGGAGGAAACAGAACCAAAAAGCAAACAGGCTAACGCTAATTTTTTAAGTAAAGGTTTTTGGAATAAGTTGATCATAATGGTTAGAATATAAATAACTGAAAATAGGAAAAATAAAACTATTTCTACAATTTATTGTTTATTAATAAGATAATCCCTAAAGGAGAATTTTATGCCTTTGCTTACAAAATATGAAATCAAATTGGCCGATAGCCCATTCTGGACTTTTGCTATCCACGACGGCCACGATATAGATGAAAAATTACTGCCTTATCAACTGTTGAATGAGGAAGAACGATTACGGGAGGAAGATCCCTTTACTGCGCTGATCGCCGAACTTCCCTGCAATCGCTTTATTATGGAAAGCTCACGCTTTCAATTGGACATCAACCGTACCTTGGATGACGCCATCTACCTCAAACCCGAACAGGCTTGGGGTTTAAATGTATGGAAAGAGGACTTCCCATTGGAATTGATCAGTGAACTCCGTAATGATCATCGCGAAATATTTGAAATCATAGAGAGTAAGATCCAGGATACCATTGCCCAATTTGGCTATTTCATTATCTTGGATATCCATAGCTATAACGCCAAACGCGAAGGTCCAGACCAAGAGATCAATATGGATACGGATCCTGAAATAAACTTTGGCACCATCCACCTCAACCAAAAGTGGAGACCATTAATGGATGAATTGATTAACTTTATATCAGCGGAGGAATTGAATGGCCAGGCCATTGATGTAAGGGAGAATGTAAAGTTCAAAGGCGGCTATTTCGCGCAGACCATGAACCAACTCTATGGAGACTATGGTTTCGTGCTGGCGATCGAATTCCGGAAAGATTTTATGGATGAATGGACCGGTGACCCCGATTACCACAAAATCATGGCCTGCAAACAGTTACTCTTAAAATCATTGACGGTATTTAACCAGTATTTTCACCAAGATGGAAAAGAATAAAGCACTTTTACGTATTCTAAATGCGATCAATAAACGTACTCCTATCCATTATCAAGTTCCAAATGCCGGTAAATTCATATTCAATAAAATAGTTCCCTATATTTTTATTTACCGTGTTCCAGACACGGGTAAAAAGGATAAAATGATTGCCGATTTGGCAAAGACCGAAAATGCAAGCATTGTATGTAAAGAAGATGAATTTGCGCTGGAGGAATGGATAAAACCGATTGCTGAATCCTTGGCACAAGAATTTGGTGCCTGTCTATTGATTGAAACTTGGATTTCGGAATCCAACCAAAAGGATGATATCCTTTTGCATGTCGGTCAGAAAGATATACTCCCACTTGCGGAATATTTTGAAAGGAACATCCGGATGGAAACGGCAGAATTATCGGTAGCCATTTCTAAGGACCTGCAGATTCCAAAACCGGAAAACCTGCCATCCTTATTCTCGAAGAAATACCTGCAGAACAAGCAGATTTTATTATTGGGAATATCCATAAAAAAGCGATATATCGATTACGAAGAGAATATTTTACCACTCTTGATGCGTACCTATCGCGAAACATTGGCAAAATCACTTTCCCGACTTTTCTTTGAATTCCTGCGGGTCTATACCCACTTGAATGCCACTGCCCAAAAGATCAATGTTCATCAGGAACTTACCCCGATGATGAATGAGATCGATGATGCCTTGGCCCAGGAAAGCAAGAAATTCGATTTCCTATTGATGGTCACGCCTTTGAATGCCCATGAAGCTTGGTTGCAGTTCAAAAAGGATAAATATTGGAAAACACCAAAATTCCTTTACCGACCTATGCACGTAGATCCCGATCTGGTTAAACGCCGGTTGTACAACCTCCGGATCGAAGATATTTACGATCCTACGATGGCCTATATTTTTCGGGACAAAAGAACCGAATTGGACTCCATGATCACCATGCTGGCCGATCGTGGTAAAGAGGATTTCCTGCATGGGAGCCTACAGGTATTCGGGAATGTTTCAGAGAAACTATACAACTCCGCTTTGGCCCTATTGATGATGACCGAACCAGAAACGACTTCCAGCAAAAATGAAGAATGGATCGGACCAAGTGAATTTGCCAAAATGGCCAAGGAAGAAGTTAAATTTCTGCAACAACAAAATCAGGAATTCAATTGTCCTATCCGTATCCGCGAAGATATTTCGGGGGTTATGGTCAATAGAGGGGCATTGAATATCAGTAAGGAGTATAAACTCACCAAATCACGGGCAAAAGCACTCATCCAGCATGAGATCGGCACCCATGTCGTAACCTATTTCAATGGCAGGATGCAACCATTGAACCTTTTTAGTTTGGGTGTTCCCGGCTATGAAGAATTACAGGAAGGCTTGGCGGTACTTTCGGAATATATTGTTGATGGTCTGAACAACGATCGGTTAAGGATCATTGCAGCGAGGGTTATTGCGGTACAACATATGCTCTTGGGTAATTCCTTCACCGATACCTTTGCCCTGTTGGTCGACCAATTTGGGTTCAAACATGAAACATCTTTTCAGATTGTCATGCGGGTTTATCGTGGTGGTGGATTGACCAAGGATATGCTCTACCTCAAGGGCATCATGGAATTGATCGAATACCTAAAGGAAAACAACAATGTACATCTCCTGATGATGGGGAAAATACGAAAAGATTACCTGCCGATCATCAAAGACCTGCTGCAAAAAGAAATCCTTATTCCACCAGCCATTACACCGAGGTTCATGTTTCCTGAATATTTGGATAAATGGAAAGAGGTGAAGACAAAAGCATCTGTTTTTAAATTGACACATTAAATCACTACATAAGAAAAAACTCAACGCAAATATGAAAATTGCATTTTTGATCAATCAAACGCATAAAGAAGAAGAGAAATTCACGACCACGATATTAGCCCTCAAAGCATTGGAGAGAGGCCATACGGTATTGTATATTGGTTTGGCAGATTTCGTTTACAAGGATGAACAGCGGGTTATGGCACACTGTAGGCTCATGGAACCTCCTGAAACCATGCCTACTGCAGCCAAGTTCATGAAAACCCTAAAAGCGAAAGAAAAAGAACTGGTCGATATGGCCGATGTGGAGGTGCTTTGGCTAAGGTTCGACCCTACCCTAGATATGATCGGAAGGCCATGGGCTTCAGCAGCAGGGATTCAGTTTTCCCAACTTGTAAAACGCAATGGAGGATTTGTTATCAATGACCCTGATAACCTAATCGAGGCGAATAATAAGCTGTACCTGCAGAATTTCCCAAAAGCCATCCGCCCAAAAACGTTGGTCACCAGAAACCATGAAGATGTAACGGCATTCCTGAAAGAACAAGGGGATAAAATTATCCTTAAACCTTTAAAAGGCTCCGGCGGAAAGAATGTGTTTATGATCAAATCGGGAGAGACACAGAACCTGAAGCAAACGGTAGAAGCCATTGCGCGGGATGGTTATGTTATGGCTCAGGAATATCTTCCAGATGCTGTTAAAGGCGATATCCGTTTCTTCCTGCTGAATGGTGCCCCTTTGGTGGCTGAAGGTAAGTACGCCGCGGTTAGACGTGTGCAATCTGCAGATGAAATCCGAAGCAATATCCATCAGGGAGGATCGGCTCAAGAAGCAGAAATTACGGATGATATTCTAAAGTTGGTTAAAAAAGTGACCAAAAAGCTAAAGGACGACAATATGTACCTAGTGGGATTGGACATTGTAGGCGACAAAATTATGGAGATCAATGTATTCTCTCCCGGCGCTCTGATGCATATTAATCAATTGACTGGCATTGATTTCACCGAAACCATCATCATCGATCTGGAAAAACGAGTGAAAGCATTCTATAAACCTACTTCTCGACCACAGTCTCGTCGGTAGTAAGTGGAGCGGGCGGAATTTCTTTGACATTCCGCTCGATCTCTTTAACCTCTACATGAACCGCATATTCCGATGGCTCTATCGGATAATTTTTGAAGGTGGCATATTCCCTCGTAAAAATTGCCCCAAAATATAGAATAGCCGCGGTATAATACACCCATAATAAAATCAATACGATCGATCCAGCAGCGCCATAAGTCGTAGCGGTATCTGAATTGGAAAGATAAAATCCTATTCCTAAGCGTCCGAAAATAAAAAGAATAGCGGTAAATAAGGCGCCCGCCTTAACCGGTTTCCATTGGATGTTGACATCAGGAAGAACCTTAAAGATAACCGAGAATAATAAAAATATAATTCCAAAGGTTAGCATGAAATTGATGATATCCATAACATGCACGGCCATATCCGGGAAATACCGCAATAAGTTATCGGTAAAGGCAATAATGATCCCGTTGACCACTAAGGTGACCACCAATAGAAATCCTAAACCAATGACCAATGAAGAGGATAACAAACGGTCCATGATCAATTTTAACCAACCTTTTTTCGGTTTCGCCCGCACATGCCATATTTTGTTGATGGAGTTCTGAATATCCCCAAAAACAGTGGTCGCACCAATGATTAATGTGACTATACTGATGATCAACGCCATGGAAGATTTTCCGGAAAGCTCCAAGTTTTTAATGATTTCTTGAACCTGACGTGCTGCATTTCTTCCTATCAGTTCATTCAACTCCGAAAATAATTTACCTTTAATGGCATCTTCCCCATAGAAAATACCCGCCAAAGAGATCATCAGCACCAAAATAGGACCTATGGAAAAGATAGTATAATAAGCCAAGGAAGCACTATACTTCATGGTATCTTCATTGATAAATCCTAATGCACTATTTTTTAAAATCGTAAAGGTGTTTTTAAAGAAACCTCCTTGTTTTTTATCTTCTTTTCGCTGTTGATCCATGTGTTGTATTTAATATTTTTTTCGAGATGTAAGTGAGGTGTAAGTGACTTGCAAGTGTGGTGTAAGTGCAAAAAGGCACTTACAATATACTTACAACCTAATTACAGTATACTTAAAGTGTGTTCACAGTCCTATTCAAGGCTTTATCCTTAAAACACCAAAGTCAAAAAATGGTTTGAAACCAGTAAAATATGGGGATTGCTTTGAACCTAGCTAAGAAGCTTCCTCAAATCTACCTTCGGAAGTCAGCAAATAATTGGTAACCGTTTTTGTAGGCTCTTCCGACATGTAATTCCAATCGGTAAGCACTACCCTATCCTTCTCCATCACGCTCTCCTTCCGAAAAGCTGATTCGGCAATCTCATCATAGGCAATATCCAAGAAATCAATGATTTTTCCTTCTTTATTGATATTCAACAAGGTTGTAATGATTTCATGTTCTCCTAGAGGATAGGTCAATACAATACTATAATAGGCTGGAGAATAGTGAAGCCTATACCTCAAGCGTACATCTTTAAAATTCACTTCATCGGCCTCAAAATGGATACGTTTCAAAAAATCAGGATTATGGATCCCTTTTTTATCCACATTATCAAAATTGGTCGAATCGGCCAAAGGAAATGAACGGTTATCAAGGCCTTCGATAACGGCCAAAATTTCGTCCTTTTCTTCGGATGTTGGGGCAACGGAAACTTCCTTTTCTTCTTGCTGAACAAGCTGCTCCACAGGCTGTTCTACAACCTTATTCTCGGTCTGCTGTCTACAACCTACCAGCACAATAAAACAACATGTTGTCAAAAAGATTTTCATTTCCCGTTCGAATTTTCTGCAAAATTAATCAATTTCAGAACAAGTTTGTAGGGTAGAAAGTTTTGTAGGGCAGCTAATTATTTCAATTTTCTAAACATTCAGCTACAATTACGAAAAAAGAGGCTGAATCTTTACGATCAGCCTCTTTAAGTATGTGATTTTTAAATTGTTCTAGTTGTGTTTCACATCCATTTCATCCACATAATGTTCGTTCGGAACATAATCGGCATCAATAAGTTCCACATAGTTGGTTTTCTTTTTACTTCCCCAACGGCGGCCCATACTATCAAATAGCGAATAAACCACTGGAACTACCACTAAGGTAAGTAATAGGGAAGATAATAGACCCCCGATAATTACGATAGCCAAACCTTTGTTCATATCTGCACCATCACCTGTTGCCAACGCGATCGGGATCATACCGAATACCATCGCAATGGTCGTCATTAAGATCGGACGAAGACGGGCATGGTTGGCAGCAACCAAGGCATCGTGCGTAGTATCCCCATTATCCTTACGGTGGTTAGCAAAGTCGACCAATAGGATCGCATTCTTCGCCACCAAACCGATCAACATGATGATACCTAAGATGGTAAAGATGTTCAAGGATTGACCAGTCAATGCCAATAAGATCAAGGCTCCAATAAAGGATAGTGGAATCGAGAACATCACGACAAATGGTGTACTGAAACTATCGTACAGGGAAACCATTACCAAGTAAACCAACAGGATAGATGCCAATAATGCCACTCCCAAGGTCCCGAAACCTTCTTGTTGGTTTTCCATGTTACCACCCCAGATATAGACTACTCCTGGCTTACGCTCTAACTTAGAGAACTCTGCTTCCCATTCTCCAGCCACATCCCCTAAGGTACGACCTACAAGAGATGCTTGAACCGAAACAGCTGGCGATTTATCACGACGCTCCAATAAGGAAGGTCCTGAACCGTATCCTACCGTAGCAAATTGCTCTAAGGAAATAGGAACACCTTGTTTGTTGATGAATTTCAATCCCCTCACATCAGCGATGTTAGAACGGCTAGCTTCATCAAAACGGATATTGATATCATATTCATTATCACCTGCACGGAATTTATTGTCTGTATTTCCGGAGAATGCTGTTTGCATGGTCATACCTACGGTAGCCACATCCAAACCTAATGAAGTCATTTTCTCGCGGTCTACCTGCACATTGATTTCAGGGTTACCACCTTCAGAAGTTAATTTCACGTTGGTAGCTCCCGGAACCTTACGAAGTAGGTCTGCTGCTTTCTCAGCAAATTCATTCGCATCTTTCAGGTCAGAACCGATCACGGTCAATTTCAATGGTGCCTGTTCTGCTCCCATCAATCCCATACTCACGAATTTTACCTTCGCTCCTACCAATTCTTTTTCCAATTCACGTTGCAATCTTGCCGCATAAACTTTTGAATTCTCGGTATAGGTATCCTTCATGATCACGTGGATCTCGGATTTATAACGCGTTCCTGAAGTAGAGTTCATACCATCTGAGGACTGACCTACTGTAGTAATGATACGTTCCACTTCTGGCTTATTTTTAATGATATTCTCTGCTTTTTGGGTCAGGAAGTTGGTCTTCTCTAGAGAAGCATCTTTCTCCAACTCAAACTGCATCAGGTATTCCCCTTTGTCCGAAGATGGGAAAAAGTCAGTACCGATATAACCTGCAGGAACCAGGGCACAAGATCCTACCAAAAGGAAAAAGGCGATAAATAAAGTTCCCAACTTGGTCCATCTGTTCTTCAATGACCATTCCAAGATACCGGAGATCCAGTGGGTGAATTTGGTCAATCCAGCTTCAAATCCATGGATGATCTTTCCAAAGAAAGAGTTTGGATTCAAATGCTCTAATTTTCCGAAACGGGAATATAACCAAGGCACCACCGAGAAAGATACCAATAAGGATAGTAAGGTCGATATAATAACCGTTACACAGAACTGCGCAAGGATATTAGCCACCAAACCAGAAGACATCGCGATCGGTAAAAATACCACCACGATAACCAAAGTAATCGCTGTTACGGTAAAACCGATCTCTTTTGCTCCGTCGTAAGCCGCACGCACCTTGTTCTTACCCATCTCCATATGGCGGTGGATATTCTCGATAACAACGATCGCATCATCGACAAGGATACCCACTACTAGGGAAAGTCCTAAAAGGGACATCAAGTTCAGGGTATAACCCATCAACAATAATCCGATAAAGGTCGCGATCAAGGACAATGGAATAGCCACCATGGTAATCGCCGCATTTCTCAAGGAATGCAAGAAGAACAACATGATGAAACCTACCAAGGCAATCGCGATCAATAAGTCATGGATTACGTTATTTGCTGCGTTCAAAGTATAATCTGTCGAGTCATTCGCCAACAATACTTTCACATTGTCTTTCGAATAATCTGTTTCAACCGTTGCAATAGTTTCTTTTACCAACCTGGATACCTCTACCGCATTCGCATCCGACTGCTTGAACACCTGTAACATGATGGTATTCTTTTGGTCTAAACGAGCGATCTTTTCGATCTCTTTGATACCATCCTGTACATCGGCCACATCACGAAGGAAAATCGTTGTTCCAGTCGGAGTAGTAATAGGCAGGTTTCTCAATTCATCAATTGACGTTACTTTACCGGCCAAACGGATGGTGGTACGGTTTTCACGTGTACTCACATTACCTGTAGGGAAATCGAGGTTGGATGATCCGATCACCTGTTGGATCTGACCAATGGATAAGCCATATCCTTCCAATTTCTGTGCATCCACACTGATCTGGATCTCTCTTTCTTCACCACCGATCAGGTCTACTTTCGCAACACCATTGATACGGGCAAAGATCGGTTGGATCTTATTGTCCAGTAAGTCGTAAAGTTGTTTCTCCGATAGGTTGGAAGTCACCGCTAAACTCATAATAGCGACATCATCCAAGGAGAATTTATTCAACGATGGTGCATCAACATCATCTGGTAAATCGTTCAGGATGGCATTGATCTTACGTTGGGCATCGGTCAACAGGAAGTTGACATCGGCTCCGTCGTTCAAGGTAATCATCACCACCGAAACGTTTTCCATGGAAGTAGCTTCCAATTTTTTGATGTTTTCCAAGGAGGAGACGGCATCCTCAATTTTCTTGGTTACGGTATTTTCCACCTCCGTAGGCGAGGCACCTGGATATACAGTTTGCACGGTAATTACGTTTACCTCAAACTTAGGTACCAACTCATACCCCAACTGGGTATAGGAGAATATCCCCCCCAAGGTCAGTATTATAAATAATACGATGATCAGGCTGGGACGTTTTATCGATATTTCAGTAATCTTCATAATAGAATTGTCGTACTTAGCACAAATTATTTAATAACTTCAACCGCAGTTTGATCCAACAAGTTGATCTGACCAGAAGTGATCACCTGATCGCCAGCTTGAAGACCGCTTGTGATTTCGATTAAATCACCAAAGCTTCTACCCGATTGAACTTTTGTTTCGATGGCTTTGCCATTTCTCAATACAAACACCTTGTTATCAGAGATGGAACCTACGAAAGCTGTACGAGGGATAACCAACGCTGAAGCAGTTCCAGAACCGCCGAATACCGCTGTTCCGTACATACCTGCACGAAGGTCATTGTTAGGGTTGTTAGCAATTTCGATCTCTACAGGGAAGTTCAAGCTACCATCAGATTTAGGTGCGATGAACGTAATTCTACCTGTAAATTTCTTGTCGCTGTATACACTAGCCAATACTTCTACTGTCTGTCCGACGCGAAGTGTTGCCACATTTTTCTCATCTACATTAACTCTCAATTTCAAGGTGCTCACATTAACGATATCAAATGCCGGAGTACCTGGACTTACATAAGCACCTGGTTCAATTTTACGGGAATTTACGATACCAGAAACTGATGTTTTGATTGTTACATCACCCGCAGTTAACTTCGCACTTTTCAAGTTGTTCTTTGCGTTTTCGAATTGAAGACGCATCTGATCTACCTGTGCTTGGGTTACACCACCAGTAGTTAATGCACTCTGATAACGTTGAAGGTTGGATTGTGCAATATCGTATGCCGCTTGTGCATTGGATACATTTACATTCAATTTATCACCTTCAACCACCGCTAAGGTTTGACCTGCACCAACTCGTGATCCCTCATCCACCAACACTCTTACTACACGGCCACCTGTTTCTGCAGCTACGGTAACTTCTTGTTTCGGCATAAACGTACCATTGGCTTGGTAAGCTAAGTTCATGGCTTCTGTACGAGCTGTATCAATACGTACAGCTACCGCAGCATTTTTCTCTGCTACCACGGCAGTCTCTGCTTCAACTTTCTTTTTGTTCTTGTTCAAAATCATGAACATCCCTACTAGGGCTGCCCCGATTACTATAATAGCTATTATTGCGCGTTTCATATGGAGTGTTATATTATTCGTTAATTAAAGATTTGATGTTACCGTTCGCTTTGATCAATTGGATCTCGGCAACTTTATAGTTCAATAAAGAGGTGTTCAAGTTATTTTCTGCATCTGCCAAAGCATTCTCTGCATCTAATAGTTCGGTCAATGTGGCCAAACCATTGTGGTAGTTGTTCTGCGTATTGGACAACACATTTTTGGCAAGTTCGATGTTACGGCGGTTATTGTCTACCGTGATCAAACTATTCTTGATCTGTGCTCTTGCGTTTTCTGCTGCAAGGTTCAATCCTAATTTTGCATCTTCTTTATCTACCTGTGCCTTACGGATCTCCACATTTGCCTGGTTGATCTGTGATTTAGTTCTTCCACCACTAAAAATCGGGATGGAAAGGTTCAGACCGATGGCTGAATAAGGAGAGAAATTGGCGTTGCTATTGAAAATTGGAAATTTCTGACCAAATCCTAGATATCCCAAGTTTCCAGTAAAGGATAGGTTCGGGTAATAGTTGGAGATCATCGCTTTCTTGTTCAGCTCCAACAATTCGATCTGCTTATCCAATAACTTGATTTCCGTACGGTTATCCAAGTTGAATTCTGCACTTAGGTAATCGGCTTTGATATCAAAGGTTTCCTTCGGAAGGACAATGTCTTCTGTAATGGGCATACCGATAGCGAATTTCAAGGCATTTTCGCGAAGATCTGCCCCATTGATCACCTGTTGTTTGGAAGCCAAAAGGTTATTGATCGCTACTTCCACACGGTCAAGGTCAATTTTCTTTGCTAAACCAGCATCCACCAAGCCTTTTAAAACATCTCTCGTTTTGATTGTGTTCTGAAGGTTGTTTTCAATCGTCTGCAATTGCATTTCCGATTGGTAAACTTCGTAATACGCATTGGCTACTTTCTCGATCAATTGCTCATCTGTCAGTTCATTGTTGATCTGATAGAATTCGCGAGTCGATTTAGCGGCCTTTAATCCGGTAAACAAGGACTGGTTAAAGATCTGCTGGCTCACTTGCACAACAGCATTGGCTTGCCAAGGTTGTCCAAATGCTACCATGATCGTTTCTCCGGGCCTTCCCATCAAGGCACCATCCAATGCACTTTTCTGAATCAATGGATTATAGGTCAAGGATCCTTGTCCGCTGATCTGCGGCAATGCTCCTGCACGTACTTCAGCAATCTTGTATTCTGAATTCTCCAGGTCCAGTTTTGATTTCTTTGCCTCCGCTTTGTTTTCTAACGCATACTTGACTGCCTCCTGCAACGTCAAGGTTTCTTGCGCATGTAAGAATGTGCCGGTAAAAATACCAGACAACATTAGTGCGATTACTTTTATATTTCTCATGGTGTTAATTGCGATTTATTTTACCATCAAAGATCAATTTTGCCGACCTTTTTTGGCTTTCTAATATTTTATCCACATTGCTATCGTTCGGAATGCCTGTAATCACATCCGCAACGGTATGTAATAGGGCGATGCCTTTCTGTATTTCCGTTAAACAAACGGCTGCCTCGTCTATATTATTCATTTTCAACTCTCCGGCTTCTACAGCTTTGTTCAATAGGCTTTTCAATACTTCCACATCCCTTTTATAGAATTTCTCCATCGTATCGGTCAGATCGATACCTTTGATCCAATCCAAATTCTCATTGATATGGAACAGGTAGTATTTACGCATGAAACGAGACCTCGTTTCTATGACTTCATTGACCACCTTCAAAATATCACCATTGTATTTTTCAACGATGGCCAATTCCGCTTCATGCAGATCAGAGGCGATCTTGCATAAAACATCAATTATCAAGGATGGTTTGTCCGGATAATAATAATATAGATTTGCTTTTGTAATTAGTAGATCGTCGGCAATCTCGTTCATAGTGGTTTTGTGGAAACCAAAATGTGAGAAGCGCTTTAGCGCCACCTCGATGATCTGATCCTTACGATTCTCCATTTTTACTTTTGTTATTTTTGACTTTTTCTAAAAATTGTTCAAAAGTAAAGAATAGAAAATAAATAATATCATTCCTTTGTCATAAAAACGATTATTAACATTTTCTTAACTTAGGAAGCGTATTTTATGAAGTGTAGAGATTAATCTTGATTGAATTGCTTTTGGAACTTTTTCTTATCAAAGGCATAAAGTTTTGCCGCACGATAGGAAACCCCCTTCTGAAATTCATTAAGTTCTTTGAGATAACCTAAATTATTGATTTTCTTGCGGAAGTTCCTTTTATCCAATTTTTTGTTCAACAAGGCTTCATAAACCTGTTGCAATTGGGTAAGGGTAAATTTGGAGGGTAGTAATTCATAAGGGGTGGTGGAATAACCTACTGTTTTTTTCAAACGATCTAAGCTCAGTTCGATGATCTCGCGGTGGTCAAAAGCCAGGTCTGGAAGTTCATCTACCGAAAACCACTTTAATTGGCGCATATAATCAGAAATGGCGACGATTTTATTCTTCACATCTTCCATCTGTACCAGGGCCATATAAGCCACGGTTAGGATACGGCCTTCAGGATGTCGCTTAACACCGGCAAATGCAGCCAATTGGTCCATGTAGATATCCTTTAAGCCCGTCATTTCAAAGAGAATCCTTGCAACCGCATCTTCCATTTCCTCGTATTTGTTCACAAAATATCCGGGAAGCGCCCACCAATCTTTGTAGGGATATTCGTTACGTTCCGCCAATAACACTTTCAGTTGACCCTCGTCAAATGTCAGTATGACACAATCAATGGTAAAATACGTCTGCAAAATTTAAATCTTATTTAACTGATTAATATAGTCTCATGAATTTATCAACAATAATACTAATTAAACAAACAATTTACTAAAAAAATTTAATAGTGTAAGAAATACACATTATATTCGTAAATCAAAAAAGAAAGACCTAATGAAGCAAATCAAAAGAATTGGTGTTTATACTTCTGGGGGTGATGCTCCCGGGATGAACGCTGCAATTCGCGCAGTAGTCCGGACTGCACTCTATAATGGATTAAAAGTTACAGGCATTTACAGAGGATATGAAGGGATGATCGAGGGGGATTTCAAGGAGATGGTGAGCCGTTCAGTGAGTTCTATCCTGCAAAAGGGAGGAACGGTATTGAAGTCGGCAAGATGCCCGGAATTCCGGACGCCTGAAGGCCGTAAAAAAGCCTATGAAAATATTAAGGAAGCCGAGATCGATGCATTGGTCGCAATCGGTGGTGATGGAACCTTTACCGGAGCGGAAATCTTCTCGCAGGAATACGATATTCCGGTGATGTGTATTCCCGGTACGATCGACAATGATCTATATGGTTCTGACTACACCTTAGGCTTTGATACTGCGAATAATACGGTAATTGATGCGATCGATAAAATTAAAGATACTGCGGCATCACATAATCGTTTATTTTTCGTTGAAGTAATGGGAAGGGACTCCGGATGTATTGCGTTGAACGCTGGGGTTGCCGGTGGTGCCGAAGCCATCATGCTACCTGAAAAGGATACAGCGATCGATGAACTGATCGACATGCTGGAAACAGCAAAACATCGTAATAAGACCTCTATGATCGTTATTGTGGCCGAAGGGGATAAAAATGGTGGAGCTTACCATGTGGCGAAAAGGGTGAATGAAAAATTTGATTATTATGATACAAAAGTTAGTATATTAGGACATTTACAGCGAGGAGGATCCCCAAGCAGTTTTGATAGAGTGCTTGCCACCCGGATGGGATACTTTGCGGTAAACGAACTAATCAAAGGAAATAGAAGTGCAACAGTGGGCATCCGCGGAAGCCAGATCGTATCAACCAGTCTTGAAGAGGCTTTGCGTGGCAAGGAATTCAAACTGGATGAAGAGTTGGTCACTATCTCCCAAGTAATGAACATTTAACATATGATTGCAGTAGTTTTTAGTGGCTCCAGGTACGCCGATTGGCGTTTAGCAGAAAAAGGTAGAATTCTCCATGGCTTCCGTACGACGGGTATCAACCCCTACATACAGGATGAAAGGTTCATTTATCAATTACTCAATAAGAACACCCAATTGATCAACAATGCCGAACGGATCCGTAAGATCTACTTTTTCGGTGCTGGCGCCTCCTCTACCGAGCGTCAGGAAAAGATCGAAAAGGTGTTCAGCCAGTTCTTCAAGAATGCCAAAGTGAAAGTGAGCCATGATGTACTGGCTTCTGCCATTTCGACTTTTGGAAACGAGAAGGGCATTATCGGAATCATTGGTTCCGGATCGAATGCAGCCTATTATAATGGGCGTAAAATCACGGAAAACAATTATGGGCTAGGCTATATTCTTGCGGATGAAGCATCGACCAACTGGCAGGCCAGACAGGTCCTCAAGGATTTTCTGACAGAGGCGATGCCTGCGGGTTTTCGGGACAAGTTCGTAAGGAAGCATGCCATAGACCGAAAAACAATATTGGATAAAACCTACAATACCCCCAATCCGAACATCTTTTTGACCTCTTTTGCGGATTTCATCCTGGAGAACAAGGACGATCCTTATATGGAAGGCATCATCAAGAAAGGATTGGAACTATATGTAAAAACTTATTTGGTACCGCTTTCCGAAGCGTATCCGGATGCAACAATCAACTTCACAGGCTCGGTGGCAAATAATTATGCCGACTGGCTGACGGAGATCGTTCAAGATCACCATCTGGCCATAGGTACGATTATACGGGAACCTGTTCAAAACCTATTAAAATATTATTTAAATAAAAATTAGTTAGAAATGAAAATTGGAATTAACGGATTTGGCCGTATCGGCCGCTTAGCTTTTAGAGCTGCTGTTAAACGCAGCGATATTGAAGTAGTAGGTATCAATGACCTAGTTGAGCCTGATTACTTAGCATATATGTTGAAATACGATTCTACACATGGTAAATTCGATGGTACAGTAGAAGTGAAAGATGGACATTTGGTAGTAAACGGAAAAGAGATCCGTATTACTGCAGAGAAAGATCCTGCGAACCTGAAATGGGATGAAGTAGGTGCTGAAGTGATCATCGAATCTACAGGTTTCTTCTTGACCAAAGAATTGGCACAGAAACACATTGATGCTGGTGCGAAAAAAGTAATCATGTCTGCTCCTGCAAAAGATGATACCCCTACTTTCGTAATGGGTGTTAACCATAAAGATCTTAAAGCAGAATACACAATCGTTTCAAATGCTTCATGTACTACGAACTGTTTAGCACCTCTTGCGAAAGTGTTGAACGATAAGTTTGGTATTGTTGAAGGATTGATGACTACAGTACATGCGGTTACTGCAACTCAAAAAACAGTGGATGGTCCTTCAGCGAAAGACTGGAGAGGTGGACGTGGTGCTTACCAGAACATCATCCCTTCTTCTACAGGTGCAGCGAAAGCAGTTGGATTGGTATTGCCTGAATTGAAAGGTAAATTGACAGGTATGTCGTTACGCGTTCCTACGGCGGATGTTTCTGTAGTGGATTTAACGGTACGTTTGGAAAAAGCAGCTTCTTATGAGGATATCAAAAAAGCAATGAAAGATGCTTCAGAAGGCGAATTGAAAGGTATTTTAGGATATACAGAAGATGCAGTGGTTTCTACTGATTTCTTAGGTGATCCTCGCACTTCCATCTTTGATGCGGAGGCTGGTATTTCCTTGAATGATCACTTCGTGAAAGTAGTTTCATGGTATGATAATGAATGGGGTTACTCGAATAAGATCATTGATTTAGCGCAAGAAGTAGCTAAGTTAGGGTAGTGATAACGCCATTGCGAGGCTATTAACACGTCATTGCGAGGCACTCATTACCGCGTCATTCCGACACGGCCGTCATTGCGAGGCACTCATTACCGCGTCATTGCGAGGCACGAAGCAATCTTTCGCCGTGTCATCCTGAGCGCAGTCGAAGGATCTGTACGGAGAGAAATATACGAACAGATGCTTCGACTATGCTCAGCATGACATGCTTAGTAAAATACTTAAGAAAAGATTGCTTCGTCGTACCTCCTCGCAATGACGAAAAAAGGGATCCAAATGGATCCCTTTTCTATTTCTATCTAATTCCTAACTCACTAAAACTCTTCCTTCATCAAAAATCCGCCGCCCAACAAATCATCTCCCTCATAAAACACCGCAGATTGTCCTGGCGCAATACCCTTCACCGTATGGGTAAAATCCACCTTCATAATATCCCCTTGTTGGGTAATGGTAGACAATGCACCAGCATCCTTATATCTAATCTTCGTAATAGCCTCCATAGGCTCCTCAATCGAAGCATATTTCACCAGATTAATATTCTTCACAAAAGCTTGGGTTCTTTCCAATTCATGCTCTTCACCCAACACCACCGAATTACTTTCCGGAAGGATCTGGATCACAAACATCGGTTTACCCAAAGCAATCCCCAAACCTTTACGCTGTCCGATCGTGAAATAAGGATAGCCGATATGCTTCCCTACCACAGTACCATCCGACAACAAAAAGTTCCCTGGTCCAATCTCTTGATCCAACGTAGGTCTTTTATGTCTTAAGAACGAACGGTAATCATTATCCGGAACGAAACAGATCTCATAACTCTCCGATTTATTGGCAAGCTCTTTCTGCCCCATATCCAATGCCATCTGACGGATTTCAGATTTCGCGAATTTCCCCAATGGGAACTGCGTCCTGCCAAGGTTCTCCTGTGACACCCCCCAAAGTACGTAAGATTGGTCTTTATGTTCATCCTTACCTTTGGAGATCACATAGCGACCATTATCATGTTGCCTGATATTGGCATAATGTCCTGTTGCGATAAATTCACAATCCAATTTATCAGCGCGTTTCATCAACGCTTCCCATTTGATGTGGGTGTTACATAACACGCAAGGATTTGGCGTACGACCAGCAATATATTCATCCACAAAATTATCAATCACAAAATCGCCGAATTCATCGCGGATATCGAGAATATAGTGTGGGAAACCATAGTTTACCGCCAGCATGCGAGCATCATTGATACTATCCAAGCTGCAGCAACCCGTTTCCTTTGAAGAGCCACCAGAACTTGCATAATCCCATGTTTTCATCGTAATACCGATGACCTCATACCCTTGTTCGTGTAGCATGACAGCAGCAACGGAGCTATCCACTCCCCCACTCATTGCTACCAATACTCTTCCTTTTTTACTCATATTAATTTATTGAGCTGCAAAGATACCGTTAATTCACGATTCACAATGTTTATTTCGTGTAATTTTATCTCAATCAAAATCAAGACATTGCTGAAAAGGGATAAACTTTTTGGGCGAAAAGTTTTAGAATTCGAAAAAAGACGGTACATTTGCATCGCAAGTCCGGTAACGGATTAGCAAAAAAAGGTGCCATAGCTCAGTTGGTAGAGCAAAGGACTGAAAATCCTTGTGTCGCTGGTTCGAATCCAGCTGGCACCACAAAAAAGCTCGTCGGAAGACGAGCTTTTTTTGTGGGTATTTAGTATTGAGTATTTAGTAGTTAGACCTGTGGCGCCTCTGCCCATTGTTGTTTTCTGAAGTTCATTTTATATTGGTTCTTCTTAATCCTGAAGGAAGAACAAGAACATTGTCAGGAACTTGCGCGGAAAACAAGTAGACAAAAACTGAAAGAGATTTTAGGCATCTAAGATTGAATTACGTAATTATACATATCGACATACCCTCCCAATTGTGGAGGCTATATTTTTATACTTTTGGTTTTACGATTTAATACTTCTTTTAAAGGATTAATATTATTTAAGCCTGTATAGGGATTGGTTAAGACCAATCTTTCTTTGAATTTATTTGGCAAATCATTCAAGGATTTATCATCATCAATAATGATAATATCTTCTGATCTATAATTATGGAATTGTATATAATTAAAAATTTCTGTTCTTCTATTTATTGGTAATCGGATGTTATTATCCTTATTTACAATTGAGCTGTTATTACCAAGGATACTTACATTTTTAAATTTTAGTCCTCTCCTATGAAATATTTGTTTCCACTGCGCAATGTTATATTTAAATCGATGTGATGTAGACAAAATAATTTCATCCTTGCTGGTATATAAAATTGATTTTAGAATATCCACTGCTAATTCATTAAACTTATAAAACCCATCATCCTCTAGCTCCACCTTTCTATGGGGATTAGCATGAACCATTACGCCATCAATATCCAAAAAAACAATCATAATTACTTTCTTTTAAATTCTTCTAACCATTCTCCATCAAAAATAAATCTTCTATTCTTATATAAATGAACATCCCAATCGTTGTCAAAATCAATAGCTAAGTTACTATATTCTAAAGGATTATCCGAATTATTACTAGAAGATTCGATTATGCTAAATTCTATTCCTGCTAATAAATAAGCTATATAACGATGGTTACCTTCAACAATAATCATCTTGTTATAACAAGCTTTAATATCTTTAAAGTAATAATTTCGCTTGCATCTGCTATAGATTCTTTTAATAATATGGAAGCAAATTTTCTTTTGAATTGTCTTAAATCCAAATTTATAGGATTCCATAAAATTTTGAAATTCTTGCTTTGTTAGCTCATTTTTTGCTTCCAAAATAACTACCTAAAGGTTATAATAATTTAATAAATAACTCCTCCATTATACGATGCTTACCACATAAGCGATACTTCTGAAATAAAAACAATGCATCAATTTTAGGTTAACTTTCAAAATCGCGGTTTAAATCGTTTAAAAGATGATTTTATCCTACTCATTTTCTGATGATTAATAAATAGTTTTATACGAATATTTGCATAATAGCTCAAGATTACTACCTTTGTAGCGTTGTCAATCAAATTCGATTAACACAAGAATAAAAGGTGCCATAGCTCAGTTGGTAGAGCAAAGGACTGAAAATCCTTGTGTCGCTGGTTCGAATCCAGCTGGCACCACTGAAAAAAGCTCGTCTTCCGACGAGCTTTTTTAGTATTTAGTAGGGAGTATTTAGTAGGTAGACCTATGGCGGTTGAGACACATACTCCGTCATTGCGAGGAACGAAGCAATCTCTATTCACCTTTGCAATCCATCATGGTTCGAGACTTATAAACTAAGCAAAAAACCTTAACCTAAATTATCCATTTTCTCAACCTGGCTCCTAACCTATATCTTCAAAATATGTTTGAATTAGGGTCAGAATCGTACTTAAAACATGCTTAAAGCAGGATTAAAGTATCGGAAAAGTATATAAAGCATACATTTTGCATACTTTCAGCATCCTTTCAGTATGCTTTTGCACCGAAGGTAACTATAATAAAAACAGCTCTTATTGTATCTGCTTATAAAAGTTCGAAGGAGTCAATCCCGTAATTTCTTTAAAATATTTATTGAAGGTAGATTTAGAGTTAAAACCCGAAGCATAGGCTGTGGTCAACATATTAACTTCCAGATCCCTTTCCACCGCCCTTTCAATACGATCTTTAAAAGAATTCACCCGATACTCATTGATATAGGTATAAAAGGGCTTATTAACATAATGATTCAACGTTTCACTAATTCGATATTTATTGATCCCTACCAAACTTGCCAATTTATCTAACGTTAGCTCTGTATCCTTAAAATATTCCTCATTCTTCATGGAAGATTCAAGTTTATCCCAAATTTCCATCATTTCCGTTTCAGAGATTAATTCCCTTCGCTTTTTAGGTTGTTCAAGGGCTATTTCAGATGATCCTTTTTCCCCTTGAGGCGCTGTTGGAAAGCCTAATCCATTTGTATTCTGCGACACTTTTGTATCAACAAACCGATATTTAATGATCAAAACACATATAATCACTAATATAGCATATACGATCGTTCTTAAGAGAATGGGATCTAGACTATAGGAACTAATCTCAAAAAAAAGGGTATAACTCAATGCTAGGACATTTATAGTCAAAAAACCAATGGACATGCTGAGTGTTAACCTTTTTTCCGCTGGACTAAATTTATTTTTTAATGTTAATACGATAGCTTTAGTGCAAAGTATAATCGTAAAGGGAATGAGTGTCCAATAACTAATCTTATTGTACCAGTCCAATATATATTTTCCCTTCTCTAAATCAATGCTCAAAGCCGTTATCGCAGAAAAATAAACTATGCTGGCCATAAAAAACGGTAATAAGAGGTAAAATTTCTGTGCGATCTTCAAGGAAAAATTTGCCTTTTGAAGCGTAAAAAAATAAACAAATGGACCGTAACAATAACCGATAAAAGTATTCATCATATCGCGCACACTCTGCTCTTCCACAAAATTGAATATGGTGAATTTTATGGATAGATGAATGGTTACACAAGTAATGATTGCCAACAAAAGAAAATCACTTTTATCCCGCGATTTCAATTGCAGCAAAAAAAACATACAAAGAATTGCCTGAAAGATTCCGATTGAAATAACAATAGTCATGTGATTAAATTCAATAACCTAAGCTATAAAAGCAATATTACCTAAGTATTAATAGTTTAATAACAATTTAATAACAACCCATAAGCAATTGTAAATCAACAGGTAAACGTCCGCTTAAAATGATACGGACTTGGGACAATCGCTATTATTTGTTGGGGGCGAAAAATCTTTGGAATCCTTAAAACTTTGTTCCAAATGAATGCAAAAAATCAAATCCAATAAAAAAATGAAACCTCATCGTATTTGCTTAGCAATCGGGTTCTTTATTATTCTTCTTGTCTCGGGGAACAAAGAATTAAGTGCCCAAGTTATTAAATCCAATGTAATTGGCGCCACAGGCAATTTGCCAGGAGCTACTGTAAAAGGCTTGACTTTTAAAAACAGTGTTACCACCAATCTACAGGGCGAATTCACTATAGTAGCACCAGATACTGGAATGGCTAAATTAGAAATAACATACATCGGATATCAGCCAATGGAGATTGAACTCCACGTTAAAAAGGGAATTAACAGTTTGTCCCCTATTGAATTAAGCGAAGGAGCTAATGCCCACATTCAAGAAATCCTACTATCCGGAACCATGGCACCCTCCCAAGCCAAAGCATTAGCCATTAAAAAGCAATCAAACGCCATTATGGATGTCTTAGCAGCCGATGCGATCGGAAAATTACCCGATAGAAATGCTGCTGAAGCCGTTCAGCGTATGCAAGGTGTTGCTGTGGCCAGGTATCACGGTGAAGCGGATAGAGCAGCAGTGCGAGGAACTCCTTTTTCTTGGACTTCCGTTTTGTTCAACGGTAGCCGCCTTCCAAGTGCTGATGTTCTTGGCAATCGCTCCACTGTACTCGATGCTATCCCTTCCGAAATTATTCAATATGTGCAAGTAGCGAAAGCGATCACTCCGGAGATGGAAGGTGATGCAATTGGTGGTTCTATAAATTTTATTACGCGAACCGCACCTGCTAAAAGAACATTAAATGTGAGTGCTGCAGGAGGATATAATACCTTTAGCCAAAATGGAACCTATAATGGTTCTCTTGTCTATGGAGACCGATTTTTCAACAACAAACTTGGAGTCATTCTTTCTTCTGCCATTTGGACGCGGAAATGGGGTTCTGATTCCTTTGATGTTTCCTATAATACTGGACTTTCGAATGAGCAGCAAAAAAATTCCATTGGTTCGGTGATGCTTAAGCGGTATTTGGGAGAAAGACAAACCAAAGGTGTGAACCTTGGTGCAGAATATAAAATTAATGCTGGAAACAAGGTTTTTGTTCGGGGAATGCTGAACAAGTTTGAAGATATCCGACCTGTTTATGAAGCCTATGTCGATTATAACAAATCAAGATATCAGTATAACAATCGCTACTCCCACTACAATACCACCATCAATGGCATAGAACTTGGCGGAGAAAGCCAATTAGCCAACAATGTAGTTTTAGATTGGACGCTGAGCGATTACAAATCCAAGTATTACCTCAATACCCCGCCTGCCAATGAAAGAAAGGGTTTACCAATTGCTACATTCCAACAGAAAATCCAAAGTGGATTTGATAATCTTTCCAACGATGGCCTTCGTTATTGGGAATTCGATTCTCCAAATGCTGTTGGTGGATCGCCAAATGATTTTCAATCGGGCGTAAAAGATCCATTGGAAAACATGGACCCCAATAAATTAAAATTAAACCAATTGGTCATTGCCAAATTGGATAACAACGAACGAGATCAGGTCGGACAATTGAATTTGAAATGGACGGCCTCTTCCAAGGTGAAATTTCAAATAGGAGGAAAATTCCGCCATAAATTCCGGGAAAATAAATTTGGTGCCAACCATGTTTATCTAGCATCCGCATCACTGGGCATACCTAATTCAGCTCCGGCATTGAGTTTAGCAGAATTAAATAGGCAGGATTTCCCTGCCGGAGTGGAATACTTTGATCATTTAAATGGAAATTATGAAGCCTTCAAATTAGACCCATTAACAAAAAATCAAATTCTAGACCTTTTTGATCCTAATTTCTTGGATCAACATGGTTTTAAGGATTATACAGACGCTGCATCGGCTGCTTCCGAATATTCAGGATATGAAAATGTTTCTGCAGGATATATTATGTTAGATTATGACTTATCCGACCGTTTGAAAATGCTGGTGGGTGTTAGAAACGAATACACACACATGGAATTGAATGGCCAACGCGCCGTTCCAAAAGATAAAACATCAGAATTGATCCCGGCACAGACCAAAAATGACTACAATTCTTTGCTTCCTATGCTTCATTTCAAATATAAATTATCAGAAAATGCCAATTTGAGGACTGCATACACCAGAACTTTCATACGTCCAAACTTTGGCGATATGTCACCAGGATCATCCATTGACAGGACAAGCGCTATAATCACCATTTCTCAAGGAAACCCCGATCTAAAACCTACATTCAGCAATAATTTCGACCTTATGGGTGAATATTATTTCGATAATATTGGAATCCTTACTGCTGGGATTTTCTATAAGGATATCCAGGACGTGATATTCACAGATATCAGCCAACAGGAAATTGAGGGACAATTATTCAGAATTTCACAAGCAAAAAACCTGAATAATGCCTCAACCTTAGGTCTTGAAGCTGGGATCAATAAACGCTTTGATTTTCTACCTGGATTTATGAGCAATTTAGGAATGGAAGTGAACTATTCCTATATCGATTCCAAAACAAAAGTACCGCGCCTCGGAAATGCTGGGATCATTGACAAAAGTCCGCTTCCTAATCAATCAAAACACTTGATGAATGCGATTTTATTCTATGAGAATAATGCGTTGATGATTCGTCTAGCAGGAAATTATAGGGCAAAATCCTTAGAAGGTATTGATCAGACTTTAGGACCGGATTTCTACAAATGGTCTGCGGGTACATTTAGCTTGGATTTTTCAGGTACAGTTACCCTTACCCGCAATCTTAAAGCATTTGTGGAATTGAATAACATCAATAACTCCGCAACAACCGTCTACTTGGGCGATAGTAGACGTACGGTATCTCAAGAGGTCTATGGTAGCCGAGGTCAGGCTGGAATCCGTTGGGATATTTTAAAATAATACAGAACAAAAAGAATTACAATCAAAACATAAAAGAAAAGTTATGAATACCATTAAAACATTTATTTGTGCAACGGCTGCATTATTACCAAGTTTAACGTTTGCACAATTAGCAGACAGTACCAAAAGGTTGGCACCGGTAGAAGGTGCTATGAACTTCAGGGATATTGGGGGATACAAAACCATGGATGGCAAGGAAGTCGTATGGGGAAAAATTTTCCGAAGTGATGCTATTAATAAATTGACCGAAAAAGACGTAAGCTGGATGGATAAACAAGGTTTACACACGGTGATTGATTTACGTGGAGAAGCGGAAGCTAAGACGGCTCCAGACCGATTGGCAAATGGCACCGACTACACCCTTAGTCCAGCGGGAAGTGATAAATTGCCTACTGCTAACGATATGGCGGATATGTTCAAAAAGAAAGATTACCTACTAAATTTTTACGCGGAAGGGATCGATTATTATGGCAAAAAATATCGACCTGTATTTGTTAAACTTCTGGCTTTGGAAGCAGATGGCGCTATGATGTACCATTGTACAGGAGGAAGAGATCGTACTGGAATGCAAACCGCTTTAATTTTACATGTTTTAGGCGTTCCATACGAAACTATTGAAGCAGATTATTTAGCTTCTAACATCTATCTTGCCCGCAGACCTAATGGCGGATTTGATAAACAAAAAATTGCAAAAGCATTAGGGATGACAGAAAAGGAAATCGATGAAAAACTTGCCCTTACTCCTCAAACGCTAGCTTCTTTTTTCAATGCCA
The DNA here is from genome assembly GCF_037126265.1 of Sphingobacterium tenebrionis. Classification (NCBI taxonomy): domain Bacteria; kingdom Pseudomonadati; phylum Bacteroidota; class Sphingobacteriia; order Sphingobacteriales; family Sphingobacteriaceae; genus Sphingobacterium; species Sphingobacterium tenebrionis. Next base: position 28,253 of record NZ_JAYLLN010000022.1, on the reverse strand, counting down.
TTAAGAAAAAATATGGAACGGTGGAAAATTTCCTTCAAGAGGAAATGTCGATTGGACCGAAAGAAATTGCACACTTAAGAGCAAAATATACCAAATAGGAACAAATTTGACTTCCATATTCCAAGTAAAAACGGCTAGGACCTCGATAGGCCTAGCCGTTTATGGAAGCATTCCAAACCGATTTTTGTTACCAATTGAATTCTCTTAAATGTATCATCAAGATCGCATTAAATGAAAAGGGCATTTGCTCAGGATTTTTACATTTCTAAGGATTTTTAAAAGTGGACAAGCTAACTCAATTATTAAATCCCCATGTTAGATTTTCAATAAATTTTCTACTTCTGCCGGTAATACTTTCCCTAATTCTTTTGCCTTCTTAAAATGTTCCACACATTTATTCTCATCCTTTAAGTTAACATAAAAAATCCCTAGCCAAAAGTGAACATCAGCAAGATTTTCCGGATATATTCTTCCATAAATGGTTTTTGGTATACCGAGTGAAATTGAATTTTGATTAGCTTCGTATTCCCTTAAAAAATCTTCCAACTGATTTTTCCCTTTTTCAAATTCCTGTTTTGATCCTAAAAAACGGGCATACTGCATTTTAGCCAAATAAAAATCATATAACTGCATCATGCGATACTTCTCCCCCCTTTTGGCCTTTTCTGACTCCTTTTTGAAAATTAATAATGCAGCTTCAAATTCCTTCTCAGCAGCAACCTGATCATTTCGCATAACATAAATGGAAGCCTTTTCAAGATGGGCCTTATAGTATAAGGAATCGAAGTCTGCCAACACTTTATCAAAAGTTATAAAGGCATTATCCAATTGATTAAACCTTTTCTCTATCATTCCTTTTACAAACCAAGTCTCGGGACTTGTTGGCTGCAATTTGCTCAAGGAGGCCCAATAATTCCGGGCATCTTTCTCCATGTTCTGTTCTAAAGCTAACCAGGTAAGTTGCAAATAAGCTAAAGCATGGTTAGGATCGATTTTTAAAGCCTCTTCATATTTTGTCTTTGCATTTCCCCAATCTTTAACGCGTGCAAAATTGACCCCTTCTAACACCAATTTCGCCGCTTGGCCATTCAGATTTTTCTTACGATAATTCTCTTCCTCTCTTTTAACCTGATCTGGATTATTCAAAAAGGCAAATTTTCCATAATATAAATCCGGTTCTTTAGGTTTAGGTATATGTCCGCTATGGTCAGGATGGGTGAACTCACTATCGGGTTTAAAACGGACCACCCCCCAGGTCTGATTAATTTCTTGAAGAGCTTTCATCCTTTCTCCAATCGGATAATAGTAATAAACCTTCCCAACTCCTAAATCAAACTTCAACAAGTACACCGTAATCATTTCATAATTATCCACCGTATCCTTAAATTTAAATTTAGTATTGGAAGTGAAAATTAAGGCTGTATCTGCGTTTATCAGTTTTAAGGCATCACGGTTCACATATTCCAAATATTGCAGTCCAGCATACGAAGGGCCAATGCTTTTTGGATCTGCGTTTATTGAATTTGTCCAGCGCCTAGATTCTTCAACCGATTTTTTATCATTGTTATATTTGTAATAATTGGAAAGACGAAACCAATTTTGGTCATAACCGATATAAATATCCCCTTTTTTAAAAGAAATAGGGTTACGAAAGGCCAATAGCGGATTGATGGCCAATTTATTCTCCTCCAATTTTTTCGCTTTTGGATCGCTTGCAAACAAACTAAAGTTGATGGAATCTGGAAGTTTCGGCCATGGAACGGTTTCATACCCTTCTGGTTTAAAAACTAATGCATTTATTTCTTCCAATTTGGAATGGGTTTGCGTATCGAAAGCTCCTAAGGATTTTTTGTTAACGATTTGTTGCCCCAACGCAAACAAATGTAGACAAATGCCCAACAGTGCAAAAAGGATTTTCTTAGAATACATAATCTAGCTTAAATGTTAAATGTTTTAAAGGTATTTTAATGATCTGGTAAATGGATGCTTTTTTTTAATCAATCCATAACTAAAATTAATTTTATTTTTGAGAATACGAGTTATTTATTGAAAAAATTAACAATAAAAAAACGGCTAGGACCTCGATAGGCCTAGCCGCTAAATTTTTTCTTATGTTCCTATTATAGGCCTACAAATAACCCAACAAATAATAGATAATGATAAATACGATAATGGTACCGAAACATCCCAGTCCCATTTTTTTGGCGCCCCATCCGGCAATCAGTGCTCTAAAAAACTTATTCATTCTTTTCTCCTTTTTGTTTAATATCGAAATATTAACAATAGTCGGGAGAAAATGTTTGTGAGAGGATATCCCGAATTTCAAATTTCCCATGGAAATGCTGCTGTAGCACCCTTCCATCGCCATGAATCGTCCAGATAGCCTTAGGTTTTACCTGCTCGATAAAGTACAAAATATCGTTCCAATCCACATGATCGGAAAGGTAAAGGCTAATATCGTTTTGCGCCTGCAACCGCTCCCAACCCGAAGCAAAAGCTTTCAGCACATTCCTTGCTCGCCTATAACTGTTGAAGGTCAATGGCGGAACCAGATAGATCTTATTCTGCGAACCATCTTTCATCGACTTCCGGTTGTATAATTCATAGCGCATCGGAGCCTTCAGGTACCGATCATAAATCTTATGCATGCCCAACATGGAATGGTGCACGAGAACTTCCTTCTCCGGACAATGCTCGTTCAATAATGCGGTAATGCGCTGCGCTTTTCCCAGGGAATAACAGCCCAGTAGGATGTTATGGGGAACTGCCAGTTTCATGATCTCCTGCACCGGATCTGGATGTTTGACCGCAGGATTGGCAAAGGTGGTCTCTGTGATCAGCACATCAGCCTCTTTGAACTGAATTGGTTCGCAGGTAGGATCAGCCTGCAGTTTATAATCGCCGGTATACAGGTATCGAACCCCTTTGTAGACCATTAATATCTGCGCACTTCCCAAGATATGACCAGCCGGATATAGGTAGATCCCTACCCCATTGATCTCAAAATAGGTATCAAATGGAATAAGTTGAAAAGATTGGTCAGGCTGTTTCGAATGTCGGAGTTTGATGAATTCGGCCGTTGCCTGGGTACAATAAATGTGCTTATGTCCAGGGCTTGCATGGTCGCCATGCGCGTGGGAAACCACAGCATGCTTTACCGGATATAAGGGGTCAATATAAAAATCGCCATAAGAACAATAAAAACCTTGTTCCTTACGCACTAAAAAATCTTCAATAATATTCATGAATGGAAAAACCGTTTATGAAGTTCCATAACCTGGACGATCAAACTGTGATCATCGTCATTATGGATGATGAAATCTGCCAACTTTTCCTTTTCGGATTCTGGCATCTGTTTGCTCATCCTTCTCCTCACCTCCTCTTCTGTTACCTGATCACGTTTCATGACCCGCTCGATGCGAACCGACTCTGGCGATGTCACCAAGATCGTAAAATCCAATTTCTTATAAGAGCCACTTTCAAATAATAAGGCGGCTTCCTTTACGCTATAAAGCGATGTTTGTGCGGATGCCCAATCCTCTGCATCCTGAATAACCGCTGGATGCACGATGGCATTCAACTTCGCCAATTCTTCTGCATTGGAAAATACTTGTTTCGATAACCAAGCCCTATTCAACTGCCCATCTTCCAGGTAAACTTCCTTGCCAAAGGTTTTCAGCAAAGCCTGGCGTACCGCTTCACTCTTGAACATGATATCCTTGGCTTCCCGATCGGCATCATAGGTCGGAATACCCAACACCTTGAAGATCCGGGCAGCCATACTTTTCCCTACACCGATTCCGCCTGTAATACCTATTTTCAATCCCATAATAGCTTGTTTTTTTTGAAATTAGCTTTGTTATTTCCTGACGAAGAAATCCACGTTCTGTGGCTCGATACTCAATACCTGACAGAACTCAGGTACCTTGGTGATGATGACAGGCAGGCTGCTGACTTGATGGTCCTTCCAGGAATCCAGGTCCACCACCGCCTCAAAATCCCTTGAGGTCCACTTGTTATAATCCTTTACAGATAATAAAACCGTTGCTTTCACCTTGCTCGGTAATACCCTAACGGAAGTATACCCCTTGTTATTCTCTATCTTGATGGGCAATTCGATCACCTTTTCTGTCACTTCCCCTACCGGGATGATCACCTCGGCAAAAGTCGGGTAGATCGTGATGTTGGTCTTGTTCTGTCTATCCAGATAGGCCACCGTGCGAACATCCGTATTCAGCTCCTTGCCTTTGATCGTATCCGTCTCCAAATATTCAATGCTCGCCACATCCTCCAATGGACCGGTAATGGTGACATATTCGGGGATGGTGCGCGTAGCAGCAATAATGCCATATTGTTTTTTGAAGGTCAAGCTATGGATGGCCTTTACAGGAACCTTGCGTTGGGTCTGTTTCGAAAAATCAAAATACAAGGTATCAGGAGAAACAGCCACCACCTGTTTATCGCCTGGGAATTGCCTGTTGATAAAACCGATCTGGCTTCCAAAAACAATGAAATTACGGGATTTTAATCCGCTCAGGTCGACCTGGATTTTGGCAGTATCCGGATATAATCTTTCCATCAGCATCTTCCAACCCGACATCTTGATCTTTACCGATACGGTATCCGACTGCAAAGGGTGGAAAGCCTTGTTTTCTGGCAGGTTCACATAGGTAATACTGGCCTTTTTACTGAAATTGTAATCGCTGGAAATCGCAAACAAGGTCCATGCTAAAAAAGATATGATTACACATCTCAAAAATATGGATAGCTTTCGCCTCTGTACCTTATTTATTCGCCTCATAGCCATGTTACAAATGTAATATTTTGTAGTTACGAATGATAAAATATTCCGTAACTTTGTACTTTAATTGAAGGACATTCAAAATTCACTTTAATAATGATTCATTTCTTTGTGAACCAATCGAACACATTTTATGCTGTTCAAACCCCAAAAGTTTTATCAACCGAAGATATCTCCAAATTAAACTGGCTTTTTGGAAATGCTAAAAAACTCGACGAGCAATCGCTGAACGATTCCTTTGTTGGGCCAAGAGCAGCCATGGTTACCCCATGGAGTACGAATGCCGTTGAAATCACCCAGAACATGGGTATTGAAGGTATCATCAGGATCGAAGAATATCAGCCGGTGGCTGCAGATTTCAGCGATTTTGACCCGATGATTTCGCAGAAATTCTCGGCATTGACGCAGGATATGTTCAGCATTAACATCAGCCCTGAGCCGATCATGGAAATCGACGATATCGACGCATACAATAAATCCGAAGGACTTGCTTTAAGTCCGGAGGAAGTGGAATACCTGGATAAGCTGTCGGATAAAATCGGCCGTAAATTAACGGATTCCGAAGTATTTGCCTTTTCCCAAGCGAACTCAGAACATTGTAGACATAAAATCTTCAATGGTACGTTTGTTATCGATGGTGTGGAGCAACCAACTTCGCTGTTCAAATTGATCAAGAAAACATCAGAAACAAACCCGAATGCGATTGTTTCTGCCTATAAAGATAACGTGGCTTTTGTAAAAGGTCCTCGCGTTACCCAGTTTGCACCGAAAACGGCAGACAAACCTGACTTCTACGAAGAGAAGGAATTTGATTCCGTAATCTCTGTAAAAGCAGAAACCCATAACTTCCCAACTACGGTGGAGCCTTTCTCAGGCGCAGCGACAGGTTCGGGTGGTGAGATCCGCGACCGTTTAGCAGGTGGTCAGGGAGCTTTGCCATTGGCTGGAACAGCAATTTACATGACTGCTTATTCCCGTTTGTTGGCAGACCGCCCTTGGGAGAACGGCATGGAAGAAAGAAAATGGTTGTACCAAACACCAATGGACATCTTGATCAAGGCATCAAATGGTGCATCGGATTTTGGAAACAAATTCGGACAGCCATTGATCACCGGATCAGTATTGACATTCGAACATGAAGAGGATGGCCGTAAATTAGGCTATGATAAAGTGATCATGCAGGCTGGAGGTATTGGTTATGGTAAATTGGATCAGGCCAAAAAACACGAACCGCAAGCAGGCGATAAGATCGTCATCCTTGGTGGGGAGAACTACCGTATCGGGATGGGTGGAGCTGCGGTTTCTTCCGCAGATACTGGTGCCTTTGGATCTGGTATCGAATTGAACGCGATCCAACGTTCGAACCCTGAAATGCAGAAACGTGCTGCAAATGCCATCCGTGCATTTGTGGAATCTGATCATAACCCTATTGTTTCCATCCATGATCACGGTGCCGGTGGACACTTGAACTGTCTATCCGAATTGGTGGAAAGTACCGGTGGATTGATCGATATGGATAAACTTCCTGTCGGTGACCCTACCCTTTCTGCGAAGGAAATCATTGGTAATGAATCCCAGGAACGTATGGGCTTGGTGATTGCCGATGAGGATATCCAAGTTCTTCAGACCGTTTCGGAAAGAGAGCGTGCTCCGATGTATACCGTTGGGGACGTGACGAACGATCACCGTTTTACTTTCCAATCGGAAAAAACGGGGGAAAAACCAATGGATTATGCATTGGAGGATTTCTTTGGATCTTCGCCAAAGACCATCATGTCGGATAAGAAAATCGATCGTCCATATGCTGATCTTTCCTATGACGCGAAGGATGTTCCAAATTACCTGAATCAAATATTGCAACTGGAGGCTGTAGCATCCAAAGATTGGTTAACGAATAAAGTAGACCGTTGTGTGGGTGGCCGCGTTGCTAAACAGCAGTGTACTGGTCCATTGCAATTGCCATTGAACAATGTGGGTGTAATGGCCTTGGATTATAAATCAACAGAGGGTATAGCTACTACAGTGGGACATTCGCCTTTGACGGCTTTAGTGGATCCGGTTGCTGGATCGCGTAATGCCATCGCAGAAGCTTTATCCAATATCGTCTTCGCGCCTATCCACAACAAATTGGCAGGCATTTCCTTATCGGCAAACTGGATGTGGGCATGTAACAATGATGGGGAAGATGCACGTTTATATGAAGCAGTAAAAGGTTGTTCTGATTTTGCGATCGAATTGGGCATCAATATCCCTACGGGTAAGGATTCCTTATCGATGAAACAGAAATACCCTAATGGGGAAAACGTTATTGCTCCAGGAACGGTGATTATTTCTGCGGCAGGAAACTGTACCAATATCAATAAAGTGGTAGAGCCGGTATTGAAAAAGAATGCGGGTTCGATCTATTATATCAATCTTTCCCAGGATGCGTTCAAATTGGGAGGATCATCTTTTGCGCAGATCTTGAATAAGATCGGTGCAGAGGTTCCTACAATCAAGGATGCGGCTTTCTTCAAGAAAGCGTTCAATGCTATTCAGGATCTGATCAATGCCGATCAGGTTGCTGCGGGTCATGATGTGGGTTCTGGTGGTTTGATCACGACCTTATTGGAAATGTGTTTTGCAGATGTGAACCTGGCAGCGGACTATGACCTTTCAGGATTGAAGGAGTCGGATACGGTTAAAGCTTTGTTCAATGAAAATAATGCGGTTGTTTTACAGGCGAAAGAGGATGCTTCTTTTGAGTCATTGTTAAAAACGGCTGGCGTTTCTTTTGTTAAAATAGGAACAGCTAAGGAAGGTTCTTCGATTTCGATTCAGAATCATACTGATGCTTTCCAATTTGATGTGGCGGAGACTAGGGATACCTGGTTCAAGACTTCGTTCTTATTGGATCAGAAGCAATCGAAAAATGGAACGGCACAAGCTCGTTTTGATAATTATAAAAATCAACCTTTACAATATACTTTCCCAAGTCATTTTAATGGTAAGAAGCCCGTTATTGATGCTGGGAAGGCGCGTCCAAAAGCGGCTATTATCCGTGAAAAAGGATCGAATTCGGAGAGAGAGATGGCAAATGCGATGTACTTGGCCGGATTTGATGTGAAGGACGTGCATATGACGGATCTGATTGCTGGTCGCGAAACCTTGGAGGATATTCAGTTCATCGGTGCAGTTGGTGGTTTCTCCAACTCGGATGTATTGGGATCGGCAAAAGGATGGGCCGGTGCTTTCCTTTACAATGAAAAGGCAAAATCGGCATTAGAGAAATTCTTCTCCCGTCCGGATACCTTATCTGTGGGGATATGTAATGGATGTCAGTTGTTCATGGAATTGGAATTGATTAATCCGAACCATGAGGTGCATGGTAAGATGTTGCATAATGATTCGCAGAAACATGAGTCGAACTTTGTTTCGGTGAAGGTACAGGAGAATAATTCGGTGATGTTGTCAACATTGGCGGGTTCTACCCTTGGGGTATGGATTTCTCACGGAGAAGGAAAGTTTAACCTGCCTTATGGGGAAGATAAGTACCAGATCGTAGCAAAATATGGTTATGAGGAGTATCCGCATAATCCGAATGGTTCTGATTATAATACAGCGATGATGTGTGATAGTACAGGAAGACATTTGGTGACTATGCCACATATTGAACGTTCTACTTTCCAATGGAACTGGGCGAATTATCCAGAAGGCAGACAAGATGAGGTAACCCCTTGGTTGGAAGCTTTTGTGAACGCAAGAAAATGGATCGAGGAGCAGAATAAGAAGGGGTAAGGATAGGCGTGGAAACACGACTGGCCGTCATTGCGAGGACCATCGTCATTGCGAGGACCATCGTCATTGCGAGGACCATCGTCATTGCGAGGACCATCGTCATTGCGAGGAACGAAGCAATCTTTACGCTAATCGAAAGATTGCTTCGTCGTACCTCCTCGCAATGACGATGGCCTGGCAATCACCCGAATACCCAATGACTACATAATTTGTCATATTAAACAATGGAAAAAAAAATTAAGAATCTACATCCACGCAATAAATTCAATCAAGAGTACGATTTCATCCCTTTGATAAAACGTGTCCCTGAACTCAAGAAACAGCTTATCAAAACCCCAGACGACCGTACTAGTCTTGATTTCAGAGATCCAAAATCCGTGTTCCTATTGAACAAGGCCCTTTTGGAATCCTCCTACGACCTTCGTGGTTGGGAAATCCTGGAAAACAGCCTTTGCCCATCCATCCCTGGACGTTTGAATTACATCCATTACTTAGCAGACCTATTCAAAGCTCGTCCTGGAAAACCGGTTCGTGTATTGGATGTTGGTACAGGTTCATCAGTAATCTATCCTTTATTAGGCGCGAAGGAATATGGTTGGCATTTTGTAGGATCAGAAGTTCACAAACCATCGATCCAACAGGCCAAGAACATCCTGGCAAAAAATCCGGAATTCCGCCAAACCATAGAACTAAGAGAACAAAAGAATCCAGATTTGATCCTAAAAGGGATCATCCATGCTGGAGAATATTTTGATGCCATCATGTGCAACCCTCCTTTCTATAAATCAAGAGAGGACTATGAAAAGACGGTTACCAAAAAGAACAGTAAACTGCATCAAACATCCGAAGACCTATCTACCAATTTCAAAGGTTTAGATAATGAATTATGGGTAGCGGGAGGTGAAAAAAAATTCATCAGCCAGTTGATCTATGAAAGCATCGAACTGAAAGATCAAATCGGCATTTGCACAACCTTGGTTTCTAATAAGGAAAACATCAAACCTCTTCGAGCTATCCTCGAATACCATAAAATTCAGGATATCAAAGTGACGACCATGCAACAGGGCAATAAGATCAGTAGGATCTTATCCTGGAAATTGAGCGGATCGAAATAAGAAATTGAACAAAATAAAGAGCGGAGCGTCAAAAAAAGGTTTATGAAGGAATTCATAAACCTTTTTTGTTACATTGACCCTAATACCTGTTTAAACGCTGATACTTAAGCACTACGAATCTTCACATTTTTTTTACAAAAAATTTGCTAAAACGATTTTAATTTTTAAATTCGTTATAACCATTATATAATTTAAAACAAAAACAGTCACCATCATGAACCTATTTTTTCCAAAAATTATCGTCAATTTCTATAGACCTTAATAAGTCTACTGAAAATTTGTTGGCCAAAACCTAGGTATAAGCTAACAAACCTTTACCAAACTACTTGCTAAATCGTTTTTTACAAGACGACTAGCACCTTATTGCCCTATTTGAACCTCAAATATTAACCTTTAGACAAACCAACATATGATTACACAACGACACAAGCCAAAACTGAAAACTTAGCCGGAAACCAAATTTTAGCTAATAGCTCTTCAATTAAACCTTATTTAATAACCAATAAAAAGCTCTACATTATGAGTGTAAAATGGAAGTTTAAATCGTTAATGATTTTGACTCTCTTATCTGCCCAAATGGCGGATGCCGATGAGTTGAATGAGTTTTTCGTTGATAAACAAGACACTAGCCAAACCGACACGGTACCCGAGTTGAGAGCCGTTTACCGCTTTGATCAAGCCAACAACAAGGTGGGCTCCATCAAGAATATTTCCTTGATCACCGCCCATAGCCTTCCGCAATTAATCAAAGGGGAACTACCAGGTGTCTATGTTTCGGAATCCAATGGGGAACCCGGAACCAGCCAGCAGATGTTTGTCCGCGGCCTCAACAAACCCATCTTTACCAATCGGGATATCTATAGTACCCAACCCCTCATCGTATTGGATGGAGTTCCCCAAATTGGAGAACATCCCTTTTCCTTTGATATCCAAAATTATGATGTGGAAAGAATTGGTCCTGAAAACAACCTATTGACCACCTTCGACATCGATAACATCGAAAGCATTGTGGTACACAAGGATTTGGCCACCTTGGCGAAATACGGCCCTATAGGTGTCAATGGTGTTATTGAAATCACCTCCAAAAAAAGCCTAGGACCAGATAAAAAAAGAATCTCCGTAAACAGTTATGGGGGATTTTCTGCAAGACCTGCTGTAACCACGATCAATGGTTCCTATGAAAATGCTTTCCGTAAGCAATTTTATGATCTTTTTACTACCAATGGCCGATATAATGAGGATGATGTTTACCCCATTTATTTAAGTGATTCGTTGAACAACAATTATTTCGGGCCCTCCAATTGGTCAGATAGTTATTACCACAATGGTTATAATTATGGTGCGAATGCTACCGTTGCCGGAGGTGGAAACCGCTCCAATTTCCAATTCAACCTGGGCACCATCCAAAATGGCGGTACAGCTGAGGATACTGAATTCGATAAACTGAATGCACGGTTCTATCTTAACCTTCGCCCTTTCAATTGGTTGGTTTTCGAAACCTTGGTCAATGTGAACCGACTCAATAGGGATAGGAATAAAAATCTCCGCAACCGTTACGCCATGATGGGGTACTTCCCAGATCTTGGTGCTCCCATATCACCCAATAAAGAGGTATATGATAAATACCTAGACGAATTCGACAAAAGCTTCGATAATAATTTCAACAACTTGTTGGGCGGATTTTTCGGATTGCAGTTCAATGTGGACAGGTTACGGTTCAAGACCAAATTCGGAATCGACTACAACGAGGGATACCGCGATCTTTTCTACCCGAGTACCATTTTGGAGTCCAATAACTTTGCTTCCAATTATTACGGCTATAACCAACGTATCCTTATCGATAATACCTTGGTCTATGATTTCCAAAACGACGCGAACTACTTCTATTTTGAAGCTGGCAATTCCTTTACATGGGATGTCTTTAAATACAATTATGCTTATGCCTTTAAAGGTGTAAATGATTACATAAAGATCAATTTATTAGGAGGAGACCAGAATTCCAGTGTGTTTCCAAAACAATTGATCTATAAATTCTTGGACAGGACCCGTCACAATATGATTTCGGTGTATGGTAAAGGTTCCTATACCTACGATAATACCTATACCGCATCCTTGATGCTTCGTTATGACGGATCTTCGAATGCCCAACCTACCGCACGATGGTTCTTCTCGCCTACCTTATCCTTGGGTTGGAATGCGAAGAACAGCCTAATGGCCGACAACGAACAGATCAGCCAATTGAATTTTCGTGCTTCGGTAGGGCGTTTAGGAATCTACAACATGTACGATAATTATTCCCAAGGACCAAGCTATACTGCACAGATCGGCTATACCGGAAACATGATCGTCCCTAGTTACAATGCCTTCGCTGCCTTGGTAAGACCCTATGAAGTGGGCTGGGTAGGATACGATATCCCTTGGAGCTATATGGATGAAGTCAATATTGGGATGGATCTTGGTTTACAGCAAAACAAACTTCAGTTCAGTCTGGATGCCTATGTTCGGGATACCAAAGATCAATTGGTGATGCTTCCCGGCAAAAGAGATTTCGGATATAAATACCAATACGAAAGTGGATTGGATGTGCGAAATATGGGCGTGGACCTGGGGATCAGTGGAGATATCATCAACAAAAGCCAACTTTCTTGGAATTCTGGGATTATCCTAGGTTTTAATACCAACAAGATCTTGGCTCTGCCAAATGGACTGGATGAGGTAGCCGTGGACAACCGCTTATTAAAAGTAGGTGAACGAGTGGATGCTTTCTGGTTATTGGAGAACCAAGGGATCTATCTGACCGATAATGATGTTCCACAGCAGTCGGGTCAGTTACTGACCTATCGTGCTATCGATCTAAAAGCTGGAGATCCTATCTGGAAAGACCAGAATGGTGATTTCAACATCGATGATGAAGACCGGATCGTGAAAGGAAACATTATCCCTAAAGTATCTGGTAGCTGGAACAATAGCCTACGATATAACAATTTCGACCTAAACCTTAATTTTTATTTCAACCTGGGTAGAAGTATCATGAACCAAGAAATGTCCAACCGCTTCAATTTCATTGAAAATGAAAATGCTCGGGAGATCGATGCGATCAAAGAGATCACTTATTGGGAGAAAAGAGGCGATTACAGCAAATATCCGCTCTATAATCCATGGAGTTCGGTGAGTCCTTATCAGGTCAATCAATCCCTATTCTTGGAAAATGGATCCTTCGTCAAGTTGCGGACTGTTTCCCTTGGTTACAACATGAAGGATGTTTTGAGCAGCAAGTACAGCAAGAAAATGGATCTGTATGTCTATCTGTCTGCCAACAACCTTTTGACTTTATCGCCTTATTCAGGTCGGGATCCGGAGTTAGTTAATTATTTAGGTTATGACTTAGGTTATTCGCTTCCTTTGCCGAAAACCTTTGCTCTAGGCTTCAAACTTAATTTATAACCCGTTATGAAAAGATTATTATTTATTATTCTGATATCATCTTTAACCCTAACATCCTGCAAAAAGATGTTAGATATAGACTCCAGTCGCTTGGTTTCTGAAGAGAACATGTGGTTAAAATTAGAGGATTCCAGAGCAGCGTTGATGGGGGTTTATGGATTGACAAAAGCCGCCCTGAATGATCATAATGCCCATTGGCTTTATGGTGAAGTTCGCTCCGGCGATTTCAGCATTCCGATTCGTCAAGATCTGAAAGCCATCAGTAGCCATAACCTATCCCCTTCTTACGGAGTAATGGAAGACCTTAAAAGCTGGCGGAGATTCTATGCGGTTATCAATGCGGCTAATATCTTTATTGAACGTGTTCCGGAGGTTTTGGCGAATGATAAACGCTATACCGATAACAATATGGTGGTGGATGTAGCGCAAGCTCGCTTTCTAAGGGCCTTTGCCTATTTTTATATGGTTCGGATCTGGGGCGATGTGCCATTGATCACGTCCTCTCAGGAAGGAAAGTTTACCGATGCTCCTCGTGAAGACCAATTCAAGGTTTTGGCCTGGGTTCAGCAGGAGTTGGAAGCTGCCGCTGCAGATCTTCCTTATCGTTATTCTGTTAATGACCCACAGCAGATCGGAAATTATTACAATGAAGCACCGTCTCGCTGGGACGGTGCATTGGCCAGAAAATTAACGGCTTATGCCCTATTGGCGCATGTGGCCGCTTGGCAGAGCAATTATCCTGATGCAGCAACCTATTCCAAATTTGTTGTCGATAATTATGGCAAAGCAGGCATGGGATTGATCCCTTCAGAAACCCTCTCGGCTGCAAATGGCTTTTTCTACGATAAAAACAGTAACCAATTACTGGGCTTCGGTCATGTGTACAACCATGTGGAAGGTTCCTTCACCGGACATATCGAAGAATTGACCTTGGCAACACCGGTGGTGGATAAGACCATTCCAGATATGTTCCTTCCGAAGGATAAAATCCTTCAGTATTTCAATGAGGCCAATGACCAACGATTCAGTGCAGATACTTTGGGGAATCCTACGTCTGAAAACTATTTCAGGAACTTCAATGGTCGCTATCCCATCTTCAGCAAAATCAAGTGTATCCTTGGTGGTGTAACCAACCCAACTTTCCGTTTGTTCTCGAGTGCTACGGTCTTTACGCGTCTTGAAGATATTTACTTATTACGTGCGGAATCATTAGCGGTATTGGGCGAAACCAATGGCGCCATCGATCTGCTGAACACGCTGCGGGAAAGAAGAGGTCTCGCCAAGTATGCCTTTGAGAAAAATGGTGAATTGGTGGATGCGATCTTCCATGAACGGAACAGAGAGTTGATGGGAGAAGGTCATCGATGGTATGACTTGATTCGATATAGCCGCCTAAAGAATGACAATTCGCCGATCAACCAGATGATTCGAGCAAACGCCATTTATTGGCCAATTGCGAAAGATGTACTGGCACAGAACAGCAAGTTAACCCAAAATGAGTACTGGAAATAATAAGAAGCATCATGAAGAAACATTCAAAATACCTTTATTTCCTTTTCATCATCCTTATAACAGCCTGTACGAAAGATGCTGGCTATTATAATGAAGAGGTACAAAAAATAAAATTCAATGGTACCATCTATGATTACCTATTAAGTAAACACGGTGTTTTCGATTCCTTGGTGAAAGTGGTGGGCCGTACAGAGATGGAAAAACTATTGAAGGAATCCAACAACATTACCTTGTTCGCGCCTACTAACCAAAGTTTCAAGATAGCGTTGGAGAACCTGAACAATACCCGTAAAAAGGCTGATAAACCCTTGGAATACATCAATAATGTGGATATCCTACATCTGGATACCATGATGTCACAATACCTGATCAGAGGCTATTACCCTACAGATTCCATGCTCTTAAAAGATGGTATCAATCTGTTCGATTATAAAAATGGCTATCCGATGAATGCCAAGGTGATCAGCGGCAATTCATCAGGATATTTGAAGGGTGGTCCGGTAATCATTCAGTATAGTGATACCAAAAGGAGCCAGTTTACCCGGAATTGGGTCACAGCCACCACGGAATCCATCAACATCCAAGCGGACAATGGTATTGTCCATGTTTTGGCTCCTGACCATGTGTTTGGTTTCAACGATTTCGTGAACAAATTGACCTATATTCCGCCTCCACCAAACCTATTTGTTACCGTGGGTGGTAAATTCAGCGTATCAAGAGAAAACTCCGGTGGACCTAATGCGGTAGAAGCCTCTAAATATGTATTCGATGGAAACCCAGAGACCAAATATTTAATAAGCGCCATGAACAATCCAGAGTGGATGCAGGTAGAACTGAATTCACCATCGGTAGCCAATGCCTATACCCTAACATCTGCCAACGACTTTCCAACACGGGATCCTGCAGATTGGCAATTACAAGCTTCTCATAACGGAACAGATTGGACTACCCTGGACTCCAGAAATTCGGAGGAATTTACATCCCGATTCCAACAACGGGTATTCTTTATCAATAATACCGTTGCCTATAAATTCTACCGACTACGCTTGATCCGCGTTCGGTCTGGAGTGGACATGCAATTAGCCGATTGGAGTGTAAACAAACATGATTAACCTAACTGAATAGCTAAAAATGAAATTATCAAATTCCATACGATTAATGAGCGTCTTGTTAGGCAGTTGTTCACTTTTCGCTGCTTGTAAGGAAACCTTTGAACTTCCTGCAGACCGCGACTTCATCAGTGAAAACATTACTTACGAGAACAAAGTTATCCAACCTATCATAGGTCGGGATAATATACATACAGGTTTACTCTTGGATAACTCCACCTTGCCCCTGAAGTTTGAGATCATCAATCCGCGGTACGGTGATGGAACTCCTTATACGGATGTTTTCCAAAAGGCACCGACCTATGAATGGATCGCCGAATACGATGGTAAGGAGAAATCCTTAGCGGAAATCGAAGCCAAAAGGCATCTGGTTGAAAAACCATATTTTGAAGTGGACGATTATGGAAGGTTCATTATGTACGGATCTTCCACGAACGAGACGGTCGCTCCTAGACCTGCTGATACAGTGGTGAAGACTCAGGATGTTCGGTTCTTTGACCTTAAGGTATCCAATTCTGGAGGCTTTCAGATCATCAAAGACCTACAGTTGATCCCTTGGCGGCAACGGGATTATTCGCCAGATTATGATATGAATCCCTATACGGGCGGAGTGGCGCCAGATCCTAGAAACCCGAAGGATCCCTCGAAAAGAGAATACCTGAAGCCTTCTTGGTTCAGCAACATCATCGGGGTTAACTCGAATACCAACCTGAAGAATGATGATAAGCAGACAGACTTGGTGGTATTTATTCGAAGGTTTGAAGGTGGAAACGGTAAGAGCCTGCGGTTTAGGTTTTTGAATCCAGATAGCACTTCCATCAACCCCGCAAAGTTCAATGAAACAAAATGGGACTTATTGGTACATGGGTTCAACAAACAGATGACCAGTGAATATGTACAATATGATGTTGCTTATCCGATTCCATTGACCAGTATCCGAACCGATTACAATTCCGGCAGCAATGCCCGGGTCGTCTTCAAATATTCCCGAACCGGAATGGGAGGAACATTGACCTATGGCGAGATGGGGTTGGATTTCAGGATTTTCAAGCCTGGCGATTGGGAGATCGTGTTTATGTTCCGTAGAGAGAGTCCAAAATTTGAGGATGAATAAATATTAACCTTATGAAACTACAGAAAAATATCATTTTATATATGGTGATGGCTGTCCTTTCCATTTCATTTGCCATGGCCCAGAACCAGCAGATTCAAGGAAAGGTATTGGATGAATCCAACAAGCCGGTAAGTGGGGTTACAATATTAAACGCCTCGAACAACCGCGCCTTGACAGCAACCAAAGATAATGGCGAATTTACCGTTACGGTTCCGGCCAATACGACCTTGATTTTTCGAGGTATTGGATTTACAGAAAGAAGGATCAAGATCAATGTGAACCAAACTTCTTTGACGGTTCGCTTGAGTGCAACAGATAACCAAGTGGAAGAAGTCGTGGTACGTGGTTATGTAGCCCGTTCCAAGGAAAAAACCACCGGTTCATCCTATTCCTTAGGTGAGAAAGATATCAAAGATAATCCTGCCATCAATATTGAGTCCTTGATGCAAGGAAAAGTTCCTGGATTGAACATTCAGGTGAATACCGGTGCGCCAGGTTTCCGTGGATCCACACAGATCCGGGGTCTATCCACCCTTTCCACACAAGGTACGGGTAATGAATCGATCCTGATGCCGACCTCTCCTTTGTATGTAATCGATGGGGTCCCGATGGATGCGGACAGAGCTTCAGAGTTCGGTCTTCAACAACAAGGTCCGGGTATCAGCCCACTTTCCTTGATTCCACCGGAAGATGTGGAGAGCATTGAGATTCTAAAAGATGCCCAAGCAACATCCTTATACGGATCTAGAGGAGCATATGGTGTAATCATCATCAATACCAAACGAGGTAATTCAGAGGTGCCAAGGATCAATTATACGCATTCCTCCTTTATGAGGTCGATCCCTAAACTACGGGAGACCTTGGGCGGTAATATGGAAAGAAACCTAAAATTGCTTCAGATCTATACCAATGCTCGTACGCAAGGGGAATTGGATAAAATTATGCAGACGCCTTCCCTAGCGGATAGTCTAAACTCCTACTTCAACAATTCCACCAACTGGCAGGGCTTGTTCTATCAGAACACGTTTAACCAGAACCACAACTTCAGTATGGATGGTGGAAATCAGCAATTATCCTATAAAGCCAACCTCAATTTCTACGATGAAACCGGGGTCATCAAGAATACTGGATTTACCCGTTATTCGTCGAACTTAAGGATGGATTACCGTCCTTCCAGACGATTTGAGTTTGTAGGTCAGGTGTTTGCCCAACTGGGAAAGATGAACAAAGGGGATGGAACAGGTATTCTACAGACCGGGGTAGCCAGTGGAGGTCAGTCTTCCACCCTATTGCCACCTCCAGGATTCTTTACCGCCTCTTCGGATTATGTTGCCGCGATCAGAACACGGAACGACAATAAAACCAAATTAATAAAACCCTTTATTGAAGCTGGGGTGGAGTTCATTGATAATCTCCGATTCCGTACGACACTGAGTTATGAACTGTCTTCCGGCACAGAGGAGAAATTCTCGCCAGCAGCCTCTTCGGGCCAATTCTCTGAAGTATATGCCTTCAATAACCGTTATTCGCAATTCTATAGCCGGAATAACCTGAACTATTCAAAAACATTGAAAGAAGATCATGATTTGTTCTTCAGCATTTTCAATGAGATCATCCATGTGACCAACCAGAATTCGGTCATTACGCAACGTCGTACTCCGAACGATCAGTTTGAAGGTCCATTGGGTTATGATGGTTATTTTTCCAGTGGTGGTGGTATCCTGAGTTTTAAAAATGAGAAGGCACTATCTTTTGCTTTCGCAGGAAACTACAGCTATAAATCACGCTATGTACTGGATCTGACCTATCGTTTGGATGGATCTTCCTTGAATGGATTTGAAAACCTGTATACCAAGAATCCATCCATCGGATTGAAATGGAACATCCATCGGGAAGATTGGATCAAGGGATTGCCTTGGATCAATACCGCAGCGCTACGTGGTACCTGGGGAGTAAACGTGATGCCTACGGCAACCTTAGACCGGATCTATGGTAAATACAATATCTACGGGAACTACAATCAGCAAACAGGGATCGGTATCGACTCCTATCTGATTCCAAATCCTGATTTGAAACCGACGACTTCCATGCAGTACAACTTAGGATTTGACCTGATCATTCTGAACAACAAGATCGATATCATCTATGATACCTATTATAAACGTACAGAAAACCTGTATCAGGAATCCTATTTGAACAATACCACCGGTTTCTCCACGCTGTCCTCAAACGAAGGGGGTTTGGTAAACTATGGTCATGAGGTTTCCTTGCGATTGAGACCATTGAAAGGCGATAAGTTCTTTTGGATGCTATCGGTCAATGGCGCCTATAACCGGGATGTCCTTTTGCAATTGCCAAGTATCTTCAATGGTCAATTGATTCGTTGGGATGGTTCTGCGGCCAAACAACACATCCTGAACCGCGTAGGTACGCATGCCTTCTCCAATTATGTATTGGTGAACCGGGGTGTATATGCGACAGATGCGGATGTTCCGGTAGATCCGAGAACCGGCCTTCGCTATAGGACACCGGATGGTACCTTCTTCCAAGCTGGAGATCCGATCTGGGTTGATCAAAATGGGGATTATATTCTGGATGATAGGGATTATACCCGTTCAGGCAGTGCTCAACCGAATTTCATCGGCGGAATTCAGAATGAAATGTCCTACAAAGGCATCTCCTTGACGATCGCCGCTTCTTATACAGCCGGAAGAACAATTTTCAATAATGCATTAGCGGAACGTATGCGGCTGTTGGCAAATCCTTACGGTTTACAATCGGTAGTTCCATTGGATGATCTGGATATGTGGCGTCAGGATGGTGATATCGCCAAGTACCCGAATGCTTATGATTTCTCCCGTGCGGGCAATATCAATCCTCTGCGGAATGATCAAACCTTATGGGAAGAGAACGGATCTTACCTCAAAATCAATCAGGTATCCCTAGCCTATAATTTTGATCGGGAATTTTTAAAAAGATACAGGTTACAACGTTTCCGGGTCTATGCCACCATGGACAATGTTTACACCTTTTCAAAATATTCTGGACCTAACCCTGAGGGAGTGACCAGTTTAGGCCGTGACCTTTCCAATGGTTACCCGGTTCCTAGAGGTTATGCACTTGGTTTAAACTTATCCTTCTAAATCATGAAAACAATGAAAAGATTTAATTTAAAATTAGCTTCCGTAGGATTGGGTTTAATGCTCGGATTGGGTTCATGTAACAATTATCTGAATGTAGAACCTATAGACCGTTTAACTGGAAATAACTATTATAAATCTGCGGAAGATGTAGAGGCCAATTTTGCCTTTATCTACAGCCGTTTCTTCGATAAGATCAATGAATCCTGGGTAATGGGAGCCATTGGTGAAGCCCGTTCCGGTGAGATCTTCATCTCCCCTTTGGCCAATAATGAGAACAGCCGGAAAGTGATCGAGGTCATGGGTCAGAACGACCTGAACCAAGCCATCAGCAATCCTTTATTTGACTGGTACAATATAGACCGGATCACCAATTGGAAAACCTATTACGAGGTTATCCAGAATACGAATATCCTGATCCAGAAATTGGAAGAAGGAATTCCAGGCGTGAGTGACAGCGAAAAGAACCGATACCTTGCTGAGGCTAAGTTTATGCGCAATTTCACTTATTTCTGGATGTGCAGGTTATATGGTGATGTGGTGTACTACACCCAGCCCTATGAAGCTGCTGCCCTACCTCGGGAGGCCATGGTCTCGGTGATCAATAAATGCATCGAGGATCTGATGCCCCAGAAGGACCTGATGCCTTGGTCATTGAACGACCCATCCCTTCGCGGTGCAAGACCTGCCAAAGGAGCTATTATTGCCCTATTGATGCATATGAATATGTGGAACTCAGGTTTTGACCATGCCAATAAACAGAAGTATTATGAGGCCACTATAGCTTTAGGTAAGGAATTGCTTGCCAGCAACCAACATAAACTGATTGCTCCTTTTACAGATCAGAATTGGGCCATCGTGACCAAAGGTCGTAGTGAGGAATCCCTATTTGAGTTCTATAAAAGTATCAACTATGGTGACAATGTTAATCCATTGACGCCATTCTGGGATCACTTCTTACGTTGGCCATATAAGTTCCCACGTTTTACCAACCAGATCAGTCACTGTTATTACCTACCCTCCTATATGATGAGATTATTTCCAGAGGATGTGGCGGATAAACGCAGGGAGATGTGGTTTGAGGATATCTATTCCGGTAATGGGAATTTTGTACTTCGGAAATATGGTACCAATGTGTATGCATCAGGAAACGAAGATAAGAATCCGGACAATAGCTTCTTGATCTTCCGTTATGCAGATGCGATCTTGTTGTATGCAGAAGCATGTGCAGAAACAGGTTCGAATGATGATGAAGCGATCCGGGCAGTAAACCTGATCCGAACCCGCGCAGAAGCTACCCCATATACTGGTTCTGGTGGTGCTGAGCTAAAGGATTTTATATTCATGGAGCGAAGTCGGGAGTTGTTCGGCGAGAGCCATCATTATTTCGATCTGATCAGAACCCGTCGTATCCTGAATCCGACCTGGACCATGAGCCCATTGAGTTTAGACCAGTTCAACCGTGGAGGATGGACCTGGCCAATCGATCGAGAGGCTTTGCGCTATAACCCGAATATGCGATTAAATGATTATTGGACAACTATTGGACGCTAATGATGAAGAAGTTAACTAAGAATTTATCAATATGGGGTATGCTGGGGATACTGGGTTTCCTGGGCATATCCGGATGTGCAAAAGATGATTACTACAAAGATGGCGGACTAGCAAAAGCTGAATTTGATGGTACCATACTGGAATATTTAGATTCCAAACCTGTACTATTTGATTCCGTGGCAGCAATTATCCGAGCAGCAGAGATGGAGGAATTCTTCAACACGGAGGAATTCACCTTCTTCGCTCCTTCAGACCGGGATATCAAAGACCTGATCGGTTCAAAAGATAAAGGCGGCTTAAATAGGCGCTTGTATGATAATAAACAGGATACCATCAAAACTTTTACCGATGTGGATCCATCCATATGGCAACGATATCTTTACCGCTACATGTTCCGTGGTAAGAACAAGTTGGCGGATTATCCACAGATTGATTTTGGTTTATTGTCGCTATTTGGAGGTCAGAACTACCGATCCATGGCGGGAGATATCTTCAAGATCGGCGTGGTATTCAATGATGCTGTAGGAAGTGGAAGTAACCTCAAGTATATGGGATACCGCCAATTGCATGTAGGTCTGATTGGAGATCCTTCCAGGCCAGACAATTTTGATCCGGTGCCTGTTTCTACTTCGGATATCCAGCCTACCAATGGGGTGATCCACGTATTGGATTATACCAGGGTATCCTTTGGATTCGACCAGAACCAAGTTATGAACGATATTATTGAAAGTAAACGCTAAGTCATGAAAAGAAATTTTATATATACCTTAGGAATTCTTGTCGCCTTGGCGCTTTCTTCCTGTAATAAGGAAGTGGAATTCTTCTCAGAACCTTATCCGGAAGGCAAGGAAAACCTACTTGTCAAAATGGATCGAACCCTTAAACCTTCGCCTGAATTTGGGGCACCAGGAACGGAAGTGACCATCAAGGTCACCGGTCTTGAAGCTTATAAGGATAAAGCGATCTTCAATTTCAATGGGGAAAAGGCGGAAATCGTCAGCATCAACGATGAACAGATCGTGGTAAAAGTGCCCACATTTGCCAGTACAGGAGTGACCTCTATCTATATTGATGATATGATTGTTTTTGGGCCAAAGTTCACCGTATCAGGAAAAGTGAATATCGACCCTACCTGGGGAGCAACGAAAGGATCCAACGGTTCGATCAACGCCAATTTATGGACGATTGATGAGAAGTACATCTTTGTAGGGAATTTTAGCAATTACGAAGAGAAGGGTTCTGTAAAACCGATCAACAAATTGGTGCGGACCTTTAGAAACGGAACTTACGACATCAGTTGGAGAACTGGGGATGGATCCAATGGAAACATCAATTCCATCCTTCAATACCAGGACCATTACTATATCTCTGGGGGTTTTTCAGGATATGACCAACGTAAGGACAATATTTCGAACATCACCCGTATTCATCTGAGTGGTCGTATTGATACCATGGGCATCAAACCGTTCAGACGTCCGGAGCAGAATGATACCACGAAGTACTACCCTACCTTCAATGGTGGATTTGACCAGTTTGTAGCAAATATCTATGAACATAATGGAAAGATCATCGCCTCTGGAAATTTCAGATACCATATAAACCGGATCTATGGGGAGCCTAATTTTATGGAAACCAAAGACTCCGTGATCTTGGATTCTACGGAGATCCGCCATGTAGCCAGATTGAATACAGATGGAACGCTAGATAAGACCTACCGATTTACCGGAGACAAAGCATTTGCTGGCGCCAATGGATCGATCGAGACCTTTTTCCACGACGAGGGTCCTTTAAAAGGGAAGATCGTTGTATTCGGCAGGTTCAATCGTTTTGATGAGACTACCGTAGGAAATATCGTTCGTTTGAACGCCGATGGAACAGTAGACGCCTCCTTTAACACCGGCTCTGGAGCTAATTTCAAAGTGAATAAAGTAACCTACAACCCTATTACCAAAAAATATGTAGTCGTGGGCGAGTTCAAATCCTTCAATGGGGTGGAAACCGCTAGAATGGTCCTCTTGAACGAAGATGGAAGCATTGATAATACCTTTAAAGCGAAATCCTTTGGCAATGGTTACCCTTGGTATGCCAAGCAATTGAACGATGGATTGATCGTGGTAAGTGGTGGATTCATTGAATATGGAGGTGTGGCCAAGAATAGGTTTATGTTCCTGAAACCTGATGGATCCTTAGCTGAAGGCTATAATAATATTGGTCAAATGAATGGAAGTCTGAATCGGATAATAGAGACCACTTCGGAGGATGGAAAACGAGCCATCTTACTACTGGGCTCCTTTACTCGGATTGATGATTTTGTGGCGAATAACATAACACGTTTAATCCTTGAATAATTTGAACGCTATGAGAAAGAGAATATGTAAACCATTATATGCTGTGCTTTTTGTCCTGATGGGACTGTTTTTGAGTGCCTGTCAAGAAGAATTCAGCAAGATCATTCCTGAAAAAGAGGAAGAAGAAGTGGATGTTATCTACGGAACACCTAAGGTTTTGTTATTATTGGTGGATGGTGCACGCGGAGAATCTGTCAGAACAGCACAGATTCCTACCATGATGGGCATGCTTCCCAACGCGATCCATTCCTGGGTTTCCTTAAGTGAGGAGAATGCTTTGGATGTTGCATCCAATTGGACAGATGTCCTTACTGGCGTGAATTATGTGAAGCATGGCGTAAGATCTGACGATTTCAGCACCAATAAATTGGCTTCTTTTCCGGTAGTTTATAAACGGGTAATGGACTATGCAGATAGTATCAAGATGAATGTCATCAGTACCAAGCAGACCTTTATCGATCATTATGCTACAGGAATTACTTCCCAACTGGCCAGCAATGATGAGGATGTAAAGTCCAAAGTGATTGCTGCCTTAGGGCAATCGGATCTATCTTTTATCACGGGACATTTTAGTGATATTGATAAAGCTGGTGAGGCTTCGGGCTATGATAATTCCTACCCTACCTATAAGGCATCCATCGAAAAATTTGATGGGCAATTGGCAGAGATCATGACGGCGTTGAAGGCCCGACCTAATTATGCGAGAGAAAACTGGCTAGTGATCGTTACTTCTAGCCAAGGTGGACCATTTGAAATTCCCGAAGCACAGAACGACAATACCATTTTCAGTAATCCAGAGGTAAACACCTTCACCATCATGCACTCCCCTAAATTTGTCACTAAATTCATTGGGAAACCTTATATCGGAAATAAGTTCATTGGATCGTTCATGCGATTCAATGCAGAAAATTATGCTCAATTGGATGAAGGGGATAATCCTTTATTCGATCTGGATACCACCGATTTCACCATCGAGCTGAAGATCAAGAAGAATAAAGGTTCCAATAATAATTACAGTTTCAGTTATCCATCCATTATTGGTAAGCGAAAGCATTGGCAAGGCGCCTGGGATCGCGAAACGGATGGGATTGGATGGGTGATCCACCTTGCTGGTGAGTCTTGGATTTTTAATGCTCGTGGTGATAAGGGGACCGGAGAGATCAAGGCCGATAAAAACATGAACCGTGGCACTTGGAATTCCATTGCTGTGACTGGAAGTATCGTGGATGGTAAACGCATGGTGAAATTATACACCAATGGGGAACTATCAAAGGAAGGAGAAATAACAGGCTGGGGAAAAATATCCTCCGATGCGAAATTTAGGATTGGTTTTATCCCAACGCGTGAAAATTGGCGTTCCGATGCTTATCTGGCAGATATCAAATTCTGGAAAGCAGATTTGGGGAAGGATGTGATCAAACAATATAGCTGTGAGATAGGTGTTGATCCTAACCATCCTTACATGCAGTATCTGGTTGCTCATTATCCGATGATGCGATCTGAGGCAGGTATCATTAAGGATGAAGGAAGTTTTGGTCTACATCTGAAAACTGGAAATAGCAATTATCAGATCCTGAACTTCAACGATTACCTCTGTGCCCCATCTTCGCAGAATTTAGGCGCACAGGTTCCAAGGACCATCGATATAGCAACACAGATCATTAGTTGGCTAAAAGTTCCAAGACAATCAGGTTGGCAATTGGACGGCCGTGTATGGATTGATAAATAAGAAATGCCGTATGAAAAAGAAAATTAATCTCTATCTCTCCTATCTTTTCGTTGCAGCTATGGCATTTTCTGCCTGTTCTCGAGAAGACCTAAAGGAGTTTGAATCTACCCAGAATAATCCGACAACAGTTGGAACGGGTAGTATAGCCGGTCAGGTAATAAAAACAAACGAACAAGTGGTTGTTCCGGTAAGCATAAAGCTATCCAAACCCGCCGCCAAAGCTTTCGAAGTAGCCCTTGGTGTCAATCAGGAAGCCGCTCTTGAGCATATCGCCGATGGGAATCTTGGTTCCGATCATGTGGCGGTGGCGGCAGAATCGATCATGTTGCCCAATGCCATCAAGGTTAACTTTGGGGCTGATTCTAGCAAATTCGAAATCAAGATTACCCGCACAGAGGTAGAAAAATATTTCGGAAAAAATATTGTGATCGGCTATAAGATCACAGAAGCTGGAAAGGGTAATAACATCGATCCTACAAAAACCGATGGGGTGATCATTTTGAATACAGCGGATCTATTGGTTTTGGATGATATCCATTATATTTCCTTTACCAACGGTGCTGGTGAGGTTCTGGTTGCGAAAAACCAAACGAATTATGAAAGTGCCTCTTCGGGGATGTCCATCCCGATCGGTATCACACTGGCTAGTTTTCCCGGCCCTACCTTTACCGTGAACTTAGCAACCTCCACTGATACCATTGCCCAATTGATACAATCGGGTGTATTGCCGGCAAATACGGTTGCCCTACAGGCTGGTCAGTTCACTATGCCATCAAGGGTACAGGTTGCAAGCAACGCAAGAACCGCTAATTTTAATGTAGATGTTCCTTGGTCTGTTATCTCAGCAAACGTGAATAAACAATTGGCGATCATGGTGGAAATGACCAGTTCATCCCTTCATGTGATCAATCCGGCAAAAAGCTATACAATTTTGCTGATTGATTCGGAGAATGTAATTGAGGTCGATGTGACCAACCAAGGGGTATTCAGCGTGAATAAGGACAACTCGGGTGGTCCGAATGCGGGTGAAGGATCTTTAAAATTCATTGATGGTAATTATAATTCCAAATGGCTTGTGGGTAGTTTTGTTGGAGATCTTCAAGCGAAACTTGTTTTTAGCACGCCACAAAAGATCGGTTCTTATACATTAACATCTGGAAATGATGCATCGGATAGGGATCCGAATGTATGGCATCTGGAAGCTTCCAATGACGGAATTACCTGGACAACCATCGATTCGAGATCCGCTGAGGTATTTTCCTCACGGAACCTGACAAGAAGGTTTGATATTGATCTACCAAAAGCATATACCCATTACCGTTTGAATATTACGTCCAATGTGGGTTCCAGTTTGTTCCAAGCTTCCGAGTGGAGAATGATCAGAATTCCATAGCATATTTAACCATTCCATATTATGAAAACGAAACTATTAAAATCGACATATGCCCTTCTGCTGATGCTTATTACCATCAGCATGGGCTGCACCCGAGAGGATGTAATCGACAATTCTCCAGTAGATGGATTGGAGGAAAAACCTGCAGCGGCCTTTAATTTTGCTGTGGCAGATCCAAAGGATCCCTTTACCTATAAATTTGATAATAAATCAAGTAATTTTAAGGAGGTCCGTTGGGATTTTGCGGATGATAGCACATCATCCGAACTTTCTCCTACCCATACGTTTCTGAATACCGGAACTTATAAGGTTAAGATGGTGGTATTGAATGGGGAAGGTTATTGGGCCCAACGGGAGGAAACCATTAAAATCAATCCTTCATCCTATATACAGGTAGCCACGAAAATTCTACCGGATCGAAAAATGGAACTTTCTTTTGAAACTGCCATGGAGATTGAATCCGCCTCTTGGACACACGCTGTTTCTTCATCCCAATTTGATATCTTCTCGACGGAGAAAACAGCAAACCTATCATTTGCCCCGGGGGAATTCAAACGGATATTCCTAACGGTTATTACTCCGAAAAAATCCAAAGCCACGATCGAGTTTCTTTTATCGGAAACTGGGCAGATCAAAGACTTGACGAATTTCGACAACATCTTTACCATTTCGCATGATAACAGTGGCGGACCGGATGCCAATGAAGGTTCCAAGAAAATGATCGACAACAATACGAACACTAAGGTATTCATTGGTGGGGTTGGGAACAGCCTGACCTGGCAATTTGAGTACTATGTTCCGCAGATCATTAATGGATACCGGATGACCTCGGGTAATGATGCCCAAGAAAGGGATCCTAAAGAATGGAAAGTCGAAGGATCAAACGATGGTACTACCTGGACAGAGATTGATCACCGGAGCAATGAAGAATTCCCTTCGCGATACCTATCTAGAACATTTACCTTCAATAATAGCACAGCGTATAAGTACTATAAGTTCTCTATACTGCAATTACGGAGTGGTACAAACTTCCAGATGTGTGAGTTAAGACTCCTACAGATTCCTCAATAAGGATTTCATCCAAATAAAAAAGCCATGTAAAATTCATGAGGGCACTGAAAAAGTCTCAACTTTTTAATGAGATTTAAAGAAATGACTGAGTACAAGATTTATCTTACTCGGTCATTTTTGTTCTAAGGATTTCTGAAAATTTGTTT